>MWBB01000037.1 GCA_002068835.1 Acidobacteria bacterium ADurb.Bin340
AGGCTGCCTGAAGCACCTGTCCGACCGGGTGCGGGAGGTGGTCTTCGATTTCGGCAGCGCCGCGGACTACGCCCGATTGGGCACGGAGATCCCCTGCGATGTGCTGCTCTGCGCCCTGGGCACCACCCTGAAGGCTGCGGGCAGCCCCGAGGCTTTCAGGGCCGTGGATTTTGGCCTGCCCAAGCGGTTGCTGGACCGGCTCCGCCAATTGGAACCGGCACCGGTCTTCGGCCTGGTGAGCAGCGCCGGGGCCGACCGCCCCCGGGGGCTCTACCTGCAGGTGAAAGCGGACCTGGAGCAGGCAGTCCTGGATTCCGGGCTGTCCTACGTGATCGCCCGCCCCGGTCTGCTGCTGGGCGAGCGGGAGGAATCCCGGCCCCTGGAGCGCCTGGCCGCGGTCTGCCTGGGCCGTCCCTACCTAGCCCTGGCCCGGGCCTTCCTGCCCCGGTCCCGCAGGGTCTGGAAATACGCTCCCATCGAAGCCGAGAAGGTGGCCGCCGCCCTGGTGCGGACCTGCGTGGACGAACCGCCCCTCCAGACCGGCCGGGTCCTCGGCGGACTCCTGCTGCACCACCCCATCCTGGTGGACTGAAGGCAACCCGGGCAAAGGTGACTGAACTCATCCGACGGGACGCGATCCCCCGATCCGGTTCCAGGAACATCCATGACATTCCTTCCGTGTTGGTGTTTCCTGCTCCCCGCCGTCCTGTGCGCCCAGGTTCCCCATGACCCCAGCAAGGCTCGGGTCATGGGGCTCAACGATGTTCCCAAAACCCCCGCCGAGCGGGAGAAGGCCCGGGTGGCGGCGGAACAGCGTCGGATCCGGCTGGAAGCCCAGAAGCGGGCCCTGGCGGAGAAGATGGCCCGGGCCTACGAGGACGCGAAAACCCAGAGGGAGGCGGCGGCCGCCAAGGCGCCCCGAAAGACGGTGCTGGTGTTTCCCACCAGTTCGAAGGGATCTTCGGGACCGGTTCCCCGGGCCAAGGTTGATGGAACGATCAGCGACCAGGAACTTTTTTCGATTTTGAGTCGATATATTCTAAAAAAATCAAGCTATGCTGACGGTGTCAATAATTATAGAATTGAATATGTAAAAAATGGTGAAATTGCAATTGGTTATCATTTCCAAGGTATAGACACCCTTCCAGATTGGATGTTGAAAGATACAAAATCTGTCTATATTTTACCCATAAAAAACGCGATATTAAGAGAGTTTAAAAATGAATATTGTACCATTGATTTTGATTATGGGGAAGTAAAATCTATTAAAGTTGTGCACGGTGATGGCTCGGGTATTTTGGAGGGTAAAACGACCAATGATAATCAACAACATTTTGAATTTGAAGAAAATGGTGGATTGGTTCTCGAGGCATTGATGAAATATCAAAATGCTTATCGAAAATGAGGCAAACGTGATGCGGGATCTGTGGATCCATGGTTTCGCTGACCCTTTTCAGTCTCAGGATCTGCCATGAAGCTTGTTGCGTCCGTCTTCTTCGCCCTGTCGTTGGCCCTCGGCATCCTCTCGGCCCAGGCCGCTCCGGCAGCCCCTGGAAACCCGCCTACAGCCTTCTTCGAGTTCGCTGCCCTTTCGCGCCTGCACCCCGTGGCCGTGGGCGGGGCCGAGATCGGCTTCTACCTGGAGTGCGAGAACCGCACGTCTTCCCCGGTGTCCGTGTTGGCCTACCTCCCCAAGGATGCCGGGGACTACGGCGTGGTTCGAAGGGAGGACGCCCAGGACACCCTCAGCGATTGGCAGGTGGTCCAGCCGGGCAAGACGTTGCGGATCTTCGTCAACCGCACCCTGCCGCGCCGTTACTTCCTGCGGGCCGCCGATCTCAACGGCGCAACAGTCGGAGGCGAGGGGGCTACGACGGACATTCCCATTGGGGGGAAGGGGGTTGGGTTCAACGAAGTTGATGCCGTCTCCCAGTGTCGTGATGTCGATGGCGTGGTGGTCTGCCGGCATGTGCTGCGTTCACCGGAGGCTGCGAAGGCCGCCGCTGAAGAAGCCCGGCGGCACAGCGTGCGGGCCCTGGAGGCCTTCAACGCGAAGCGGATGGGTGAGGCGCGGGAGGCCATCCAGGCCGCCCTTCAGGCTGATCCGAACCATGCCGGCTACTACTGGGTGCTTGGAAGAATCGAACTGTCTGAGCAGCGGGAGGAACAGGCGGCCGAAGCCTTTCGTGCCTGCCTCGCCCGGGAACCCCAGGGCAAATATGCTGAAAAAGCCAGGAAGACCTTGAGCGATCTTTCCCGGGTCCGGGAGCAAGGAACTCGCTGATCGACGAACGGCCCGGTTGGCTTCTCCAGGGCCGGGAAGGGGCCCTGTCCCGCACGGCAGGTGCTCCGGAGATTGCCTCCCCCTCAGGCTTCCATGGCCGTGGGGGTTCGGCGGCGCTCCCAGGTTCGCCGGGGCTCGGCAAGGGCTTCCCGCAACAGCACGTCCAGACCCCGTTCCACGGCCTGGCGCAGGGCTTCCTGGGCGTCCAGGCTGGAGCGGGGGTCCAGTTCGCGGCGGAGGAGGGCCAGGGCTTCCAGCCGATCAAGGGTGTGCTGGTCGAGCGCCACGCGGACCACGCCCATGGAAGCCTCCTCTCTGCTGGGCCGATGCCAGGCTACGGAAGGGGTGTTGCAGCGTTTATGGAGGTTCCCCGTCGGGGAGGACGGTGAAAGAGCCCCGGCAGGTCCGATTCCGGGAACCGCCGGAACCTCAAGGATGGGGCGGCTCCGGACAGGCGCCAGTCCGGGTTTCCTTGAAGCCTCGTTTTGCGTGGTAAGTTCGGAGGGTGCTGATCCTGGACAGCCCGGAGGTCCCATGGTCCGTTCCCGATTGATGCTCGCCCTGTGCGCCTGCGCCCTGTGGGGCGCCGAGGACACCCGGGGCTACCACCGTTTCCCGGCGGTGCGTGGCGATCAGGTGGTGTTCACCTCGGAAGGGGATCTGTGGACCGCGCCCCTGGCGGGCGGCGTGGCGGCGCGGCTGACCACCCACCCCGGGGAGGAGAGTCGGGCGGCCTTTTCGCCGGATGGCGCTTGGATCGCCTTCACGGCCAGTTACGAGGGTTCGCCAGAGGCCTATGTCATGGCCGCGGCAGGCGGGGTGCCCAAGCGGCTTTCCTTCGGCGGTGGCCGGGTGCTGGGGTGGAGCCCCCAGGGCGAAGTGGCCTATGTCACCCAGGCGCCCCAGGGAGCCTCGGGCCAGACGGTGGTGGCCTGCGTGCATCCCGCCACGGGCGCCCAGCGGGTGCTGCCCCTGATGGATGCCAATGAGGTGGCCTTCGACGAGGCGGGCAAGACCGTCTTCTTCACCCGCCAGGGCCTCCAGATCACTGGGGACAACGCCCGTCATTACCGTGGCGGCGCGGCGGCGGAGTTGTGGCGCTTCGATCTGGCGGGGCGGGCTGAGGCCCAACGCCTGGACCTGCCGGCTCCCGCCAAGCGTCCCATGTGGTGGAAGGGCCGCCTCTACTTCGTGAGCGACCACCAGGGCCTGGACAACCTGTGGTCCTGCACCGCTGAAGGTCGGGATCTCAAGCAGCACACCCGGCACGGAGAGTTCGAAGTGCGGGGCGCCACCCTGGGCGAGGGCCGTATCGTCTACCAGCACGGCGCCGATCTGCGGGTGTTCGACGTGACCTCGGGGCAGGACCGGGTGCTTCCTCTCCAGCTCCGGTCCGATTTCGATCAGGCCCGCCAGCGTTTCGTGAAGCAGGCCATGGTGTTCCAGGGGGATGCCAGCCTTGCGCCCAGCGGTGAGCGGGTCGTGCTCTCGGGCCGGGGCCGGGTGGCCGTGGCCGCTGCGGGCGCCTTGCGCCGGGTGGACATCGCCATTCCCGAAGGCAGCCGCGCCAAGGATGCGGTGCTCAGCAAGGATGGCGCCTGGGTCTACGCGATCTGCGATGCCACCGGCGAGCAGGAAATCTGGCGCTTTCCGGCCAGCGGGGCTCCCGGCGGAAAGGCCCTCACCACCGATGGCCGGACCCAGCGAACGGGCCTGATGATCTCGCCGGACGGTCAGTGGCTGGCCCACACGGATCGGATGGGGCGTCTCGCCCTGCTGAACCCCGCCACCGGCGAGAACCGTCCGGTGGATGCCCACCGGGGCGGCATCTACGAACTGGTCTGGTCGCCGGATAGCAAGGCATTGGCCTACGTGCGGTCCGATACGGCCCGGGAGTCGCCCCAGGTGGTGGTCTACGGGCTGGATACGCGCAAGGCCGTGGTGGCCACCAGCGACCGCTACCCCTGCAGTTCACCTGCCTTCAGCCCCGACGGCCGCTGGCTTTTCTTCCTTTCGGATCGCCATTTCCAGGCGGTGAACGGTTCTCCCTGGGGGGACCGCAACATGGGCCCCTTCTTCGACAAGCGCACCAAGGTGTACGCCCTGGCGCTGCAGGGGGGCCTGCGCTGGCCCTTCAAGGCCAAGGACGAGCTGGATGCTCCCGAAGCCAACGGCAAGGGCGGGGACAAGGCCAGCTCCAAGGGCGCGGCTCTGCCGGCGATCCAGTGGGAAGGCTTGGCCCAGCGTCTTCACGAAGCCCCGCTGCCGCCTGCCAACTACCGGGCCGTGCGCTGCGACGGCAAGCGGATCTTCGTGCTGGAGCGGGAACAGGGCCCCGGCGCCACCCTCAAGACCCTGGACCTGGGCCCCGAGGCCCGCAAACCCTCCGTCTACATGACGGATCTCCGGGGCTTCGAGCTTTCCCCGGATGGCAAGAAAGTCCTGCTCGTCAAGGCCCGGAACACGCTTCACCTGGTCGATGCCGGGCCCAAGCCCCCTTCGGAGCTGGAAGCGGTCACGGTCCGGACCTCGGATTGGAGCCTGACCCTGGATCCTCGCCAGGAATGGCGCCAGATCTTCACGGATGCCTGGCGCATGCACCGGGACTACCTCTTCGATGCGAAGCTGCGCGGCGCCGACTGGAAGGCGGTGCGTCGGCGCTACGAGCCGCTGGTGGATCGGGTGCGGGACCGGGCCGAGCTGGATGACCTGCTGGCCCAGATGAGTTCCGAAGTGGGGGCCCTCCACTCCCAGATCCGACCCGGTCCGGCCCGTCCCCTGCCCGAGAATCCATCCCCCGCCTTCCTGGGGGCCGTCACCGAGCGGGTCGCCGAAGGCGAGCGGGTGGCCCGCATCTACCGCACTGATCCCGAACTTCCGGAGGAGGCGGCCCCCCTGGCGAAAGCCGGCCTGAAGGAGGGCGATGTCATCACCCAGGTGAATGGCCGCGCCGTGGAGGATGTCCGCAACCTGGCGGACCTGCTTCGGGGCCAGGCGGGGCAGCAGGTGCTGCTGGCCTACCGGCGGGGCACCGAGACCCGGCAGGCCGTGGTGGTCCCCGTGGATGGCGGCCGCAACGCCAACCTGCGCTACGGCGACTGGGAGGAGGCCTGCCGCCAGAAGGTGGAGGAGGAAGGGAAGGGGGATATCGGCTACCTGCACCTGCGCGCCATGGGATCTGCCGACATCGCCACCTTTGCCCGGGAGTTCTACGCCCAGTTCCACCGCAAGGGGCTCGTCATCGATGTGCGGCGCAACAACGGCGGCAACATCGACAGCTGGATCCTGGAGAAACTGCTGCGTCGGGCCTGGGTGTATTGGACCCATCCCGATCTCACCTTCCGGGGCACCAATATGCAGCAGGCCTTCCGGGGACATCTCGTGGTGCTCATTGACGAGCGCACCTATTCCGATGGCGAAACCTTCGCCCAGGGCGTGAAGACCCTGGGCCTCGGCCCCCTGGTGGGACGCCGCACGGCCGGAGCCGGCGCCTGGCTCACGGACAGCAACGTGCAGGTGGATGGTGGCGTGGCCCGGGCCGCCGAATGGCCCCAGTTCCTCATGAGCACCAACCAGTGGGTGATCGAAGGCAGCGGTGTGGCCCCGGATGTGGAGGTGGTGAATCCGCCCTTCGAGACCTTCCAGGGGCGCGACCGCCAGCTGGAAACCGCCCTGCGGATGCTGAAGGAGAAGATCGCGCGGGAGCCCCTTCCCGAACCCAAACCCCAGCGCATTCCCGCCCTGAAACCCTGAAGTTTTCGCAGTCGCCGAGCCCCTGGAGCCCCATCGCGCCGGGGGCTTGGCATTTCCAGGAACGGCGCCTCCCGCCGCCGTGGCGAGCCGAAGCGATAGCATGGACCCATGAACCCCTTCGGAAATCCATCCTCGGACAACCCGTTTTCGGCAGAGGACGGCTGGATCGCCCTGGCTCCCGTCCACGGATTCCTGGGGATCCTCCTGCTTTCGGCCCTCCTGCAGGATCTGGTCTGGATGCTCCTGCCGGTCCAGTGGCCGGGCTGGAGGTATGCCAGCTGGGCCTTCACCCTGCTTCATTGGGGCCTGGGCGGAGTGGCCCTGTCCGTGGCCTACCAGGCTCTCGGGCAGTCTGCGCAAGGCTCGCCGCGCCGGGTCGGTTTCGTGCTGGCTTCGGTGCTCATGGCCGCCAAGGTGGTGCAGCATCTGGCCTGGAAGGCCGCGCCAGGGGCGCTGCTGGTATGGCAGGCGGTTTGGATGATCTCCGAGGGGGTGCTCCTGGCGTTCGGGCTCGCCACGCTCATCTGGGTGCTCAGTCACCGCGGGGATGATCCGGGTGGACGTTTCGATGCGGCCATCGCCATCGTGGCCTTGGTAGGCGGCTTCGAATGGATCGGCCTGCTGGTGCTGGTTCTGGCCGCGATGCGGAAACATCCCCTCCTGGCGGCCCAGTGGCAGGTCCTCCGCAGCCCGCGGATGGCCATGGAAAGCCGCTGGTTCGATGGCCGGGACGAAGACCTGCGGCTCCGTCACCTCGGAGCCTGCGCCCTGTTCCTGGCTCTGGCCGTGCTGGTCCTGCATGGGCGCCTGATCTACCTGGTCGTCTCAGGCATGGCGTCCTTGCGGGGGACGGCCCTCGTCTGGGCCATCACGGACCTTGCCGCCGCCTACCTCGGAAGCCTCCTCCTGGCCTTCCACGTGAACCGGCATGCCCGGGGCCGGAAGGGCCGCGGCCCTGCCATCGCCGCCCTCCTCATCAACAGCCTGCCCCTGCTGGTCCTGCTGGCGGCCGCCATCTTTCTGGCCCTGATCCTCACGGACGTGATCCACTTCCGGGTGTTCTGAACCAGCCCATCTCCCAGGACCTCCAGGAGCTGAGGATCAACACAGGAACGGCCACCGCGAAGGTGGCCGTTCCTGTCTTCAGTGGTGGTCCCGGAGCGATTCGAACGCCCGACCCTCAGATTCGTAGTCTGATGCTCTATCCAGCTGAGCTACGGGACCAAGTTGTTCCACCGGTGCGGGGCATGGTGGAACGTTTCCATCAACCCCCGTGCTGGAGTGGCACGGGTCTCTCAGTCTACCGGAGCGGGAGGGTTTGTCCAGCCCTTGTTCGACCCGGGATGGGGAGGGTGGGGTGGAAGTGGGCGGAACGCGCGGATTCCCGAGGGAAAGCGTGTTGAGGTCGCTTTGTGCGCTGGGTACACTCACAGCCAAACCATGTTTGGATCGGGGTGCTTTACGGCCCTTGATCGTGATCTTCCCCACCCTCCCGCTTTCCGGTCCCCCGGGCATGGGGTGCTCCGCGCCCCGCGCTGCGAGAGGGTTCCTGCTGTTGCCTGCTACTCCAAAGGACGGTCCATGAGCGAACTGACCCGGAAGGAAGTGGTTTTCATCCTGAAGTCGGGAAAGAACTTCCAGCGCACGGACCTCAGTGGGCTGGACCTCCAGGGCTTCGACCTTTCCGACGCGAACTTTGCCGAAGCCAATCTTGCAGGCGCTGTGCTCAATCAGGCGCGGCTCAAGGGCGCCAACCTGAGCGGGGCCGATCTGCGCCTGGCCAACTTCGATGAAGCGGACCTGGAGGGCGCCAACCTGAGCCGCGCCAAACTGGCGGGCGCGAACCTCAGCGGTGCGAACCTGTCCCGGGCCGATCTGGGCTTTTTCGATATCCAGCAGTACGAACCGACCACCATGCCCAACTTGAAGGGGGCTGTGCTGAGCGGGGCGCTGCTGGGCGGGGTGAACCTGGGTGGGGTGGACCTGAGCGGGAAGAACCTCCGGGGGGCCAAGCTGGCCCAGGCGGACCTGCGCCAGACCGTGCTGGAAGGCGCGGATCTGGAAGGCGCGGACCTGGGTCAGGCCAGTCTGCTGGGCGCGAACCTGGGCCAGGCCAACCTCGCCGGGGCTAAGCTCCAGGCTGCGGTGCTGGGAGGGGCCACCCTGAACCGCGCGAACCTGGCCGGGGCGAACCTAGCGGATGCGGACCTGCACTGGTCCAGCCTGACGGAAGCCGACCTGCAGGGTGCCAACCTGAGCCGCGCCAACCTCAAGGGTGCGAACCTTGCCGGGGCCAACCTGGTGGGTGCGGACCTGCGCTACCTGGACATCCTCCAGTACGACAAGAACGACGTGCCCAACCTGCAGGGAGCCAACCTCTCGGGGGCCAACCTGAGCGGGACCAACCTGCGAGGAATGGATCTGGGCCGCACGAACCTCTCCAAGGCGGATCTGGGGGGCGCGGTACTGCGCCATGCGAGCCTGGAGCAGGCGGACCTGGAAGGGGCAAACCTCAAGGGTGCGGATCTCTCCGGCACCAACCTCTCTGGGGCCCGGCTCCGGGGAGCCAACCTGGGGGGAGCGCTGCTGGCGGGCGCAGTGCTGGCGGGGGCTGATCTGCGGGGTGCCGACCTCACTGGCGCGGACCTGCGGGAGATCAACCTCAGTGGCGCGGACCTGTCCGAGGCCAACCTCTCCGGTGCCGGGCTCACCGGGGCGCTGCTGGAGGGCGCGGTGCTGGCGGGCGCGCAACTGGTGGGCTCGAACCTCTCCCGCGTGAACCTTTCGGAAAAGAACCTGCGGGGCGCGAACCTTTCGGGAGCGGACCTTTCCCAGGCCAATCTGGACGGCGCGGATCTGGCCGGCGCCCTCTTTGCAGGCGCCAACCTCTCCGAAACCCACCTGGGCGGCGCCAACCTCCAGGGGGCCCAGCTGAATGGTGACGATCTGCGCAGCGCCAATCTGTGCGGGGCGGATCTTTCCGCGGCGAGCCTCGCCGGGGCGAACCTCGAAGGGGTGATCCTCAGTGCCAACCTCCACGGCGCCAACCTGAGCGCCGCCAATCTGCGCAATGCCAGCCTGGATCGCGCGGTGCTCAGCGCCGCCAATCTTTCGGGAGTGGACCTCAGCGGCTTCAACCTTGAAGGCATGGACCTGCATCAGGCGGTGCTGGATGGGACCAACCTGAGCGGCGCCCGGCTCAAGGGCGCAGTGCTGCAGGGAGCCCGGGCCCAGGGCGCGGATCTGAGCCTCAGCGATCTCTCCGGCGCGGATCTTTCCGCTTCGGATCTCAGCGGCAGCAACTTCTCCACCTCCAACCTGGAAGGCGTGAACCTGCGGGGCGCCAAGCTGGCTTCCCTGCCCACCGAAAGCTGGGGCGAATACCGCACGAACCTCAGCAAGACCAACCTGAGCAAGGCGGACCTCACGGGCGCCAACCTCTACCAGGCCAACCTCAACGAGGCGAACCTGGTCAACGCGGATCTTTCCGGTGCCAGTGTGGTGTGGGCGGATCTGCGCGGGGTGGATCTGCGCCAGACCAGCCTGAAGGAGACGGACCTGCGGGAGGCCAACCTGGACGGGGCCAACCTCTGCGGAGCGGACCTCCGGGACACGATCCTCAAGGATGCCTACCTGGATGGCGCGAACCTGTCCGGCGCGAACCTGTCCGGAACCAACCTGGCGGGCGCGGACCTGCGGCACACGAACCTCATCGATGCCAGCCTGGATGGGGCGAATCTTTCGGGCGCCAACCTTTCGGGCGCCAACCTGGTCTGGACCAATCTTTCGGGTGCCAACCTCAACCGTGCGAACCTCACCCGCGCCAAACTCAGCGGTGCCAACCTGGGTGGGGCGGACCTGCGGGAGGCCAACCTCAACGAAGCCAACCTGGAAAGCACCAACCTGGCTGGGGCCAAACGCTGAGGAACCCTCAGCCCCTGAAACAGGAAGCCCCCGGATCCGGGGGCTTCCTGTTTCGGAGGGTTCCCGTTCAGGGTTTCCGATCCACGCCCCGGTTGCCTGCAAACTCGGCGGGTCCCGTGGCCGTGCGATCGTCGCGGCGATGGGGGGCGGGTGCCGCCGAGGGGTTTTCCTTATCGGCCTTCTCCTTGGCGCCCTTGCGGGTGCAGGTCCCCTGAAGGGTGCCTCCCTCATCCACCACCAGGGAACCGACCTCGACTTCTCCCTCCACCCATCCGGTGCCGTGGATTTCCAGGCATTCCGCCACCTTGAAAACGCCTTCGATGCGCCCGGTGACGATGAGGTGCTTGGCGTGGATGGTGCCGTTGACCACCCCCGTGGGCGCCACCGTGACTTCACCTTCGCTCTGGATGGTGCCTTCCACCGTGCCTTCGATCCGCAGGGGGTTCGGCCCTGCGTGGACTTCGCCCTTCCAGAGGGTGCCCTTGCCCAGGAGGGTATGTACGGCCTGGCTTGCGGGGCCCTTGGTTTTGGCAGGGGTGGCGCTGGTGTTGTTGTTGAACATGGATTCCCCGGCTATTTGAACGTTGAGAGCCACTGGCGCTGCAGGCGCATGTAGGGCTGAGGATTCACGGGACGACCGCCGCGGCGGACTTCGTAATGCAGATGCACCCCGGTGGCGTTGCCCGTACGCCCCATGGTCCCAAGGATATCGCCCCGCTGGACCCGTTGGCCCACCCGCACATCCACCCGGGCCAGGTGGGCGTACACCGTTTCCAGCTCCGCCGTGTGGCGCACCACCACCATCAGCCCGTAGCCCGTTCCCCAGCCGGCGGAGGTCACGGTGCCGTCTGCGGTGGACTGGATGGGAGTGCCTTCGGCGTTGGTGATGTCGAGGCCCGAATGGTAGCCCAGCAGGCCATCTCCGGCTTCGTTGGCCCGGGAGAAGGGGCTGATGCGCACCCCGAAGCTGGAGCTGACGAATCCGGCGGTGGGCGGGATCGAAGGGGTATGGCTCCACCGCTGGATGAGGGGATCCATGCGCTGGCGGAGCTGGCTGGCCATGGCCATCGTGCGCTCCAGTTCGCCCTGGAGGCGGCTGACCTTGGCGGCCTCCTCGGTGGAGGGCGGAGGCGCCAGCGGGGGCGCCTGGGGCGTCCCGCCTTCCGGAACGGGGGGCAGTGCGGGCGTGCTCTGGGGATTCAGGGCCTTGAGCAGGTCCATCAACTGCTGGCGCATGCTTGAAACTTCATCCTCCAGCGCATGGGCCTGGGCCAGGCTCTCCCGGAGCTGCCGCTGCTGGCTCTGGGTCTCCTGCTGCAGGCTGGAGAAGCTCATGATCTTGCGGGTGGCCCAGAAGCCGTAGGCCGATCCGATCATGGCCAGCATCCAGACGCCCGCCACGATGCCCAGGGTCCACAACAGGGTCTTCTGCGCCATGGACCAACGGAGGGTCCGGTGGCTGAAGACAACCATCACCGTGAAAAAGCGGTCCTGGTCCGGGCGGCTCAGCCGCACACCTCTGCGTGCCGTGGTTTTGCGAGCCATCCTCAAAAGCTACGCGCCTTGGGATGGATGTGTCGAGGCCGAAATTTTCCGCTCAGATCTGGCCCCGCCGCAGCAGCCACTCCACCAGATGGCCCAGGAAGAAGAGCGGGCCCACGAGGCTGTTGAGGGTGAAGAAGGCATGATCCAGCCGTTCCAGGCTGCCCCGCCGCATCACCCACTGTTCACGCACCAGGATGGCGGCCACGGCGGCCCAGGCGAGCCAGGGGAAGAGATGAACCCCCTGCTTCAGGTTGAAATCGGCCCAAAGGAACAGCGCAGCGCCGTGGAGCAGCCGTGAAAGCCAGAGGGAAGCGGGCGTGCCCATCCGGGCCGGGACCGAGTGCAGGCCCTTCGCACGGTCGAAGGCCTGGTCCTGGAGGGCGTAGAGAATGTCGAAGCCCGCCGTCCAGGTCAGCACCCCCGCCGCCAGGGACCAGGCCGCCGGTTCCAGTCCGCCGCCCACGGCGATCCATGCCCCCAAGGGGGCCCCGGCCAGGGCGAGGCCCAGCACCAGGTGGGACAGGCTGGTGAACCGCTTGCAGAGCGAATAGCCGAGGATGATGGCCAGGGCCAGGGGCGCCAGTTTCCAGGGCAGGGGCCCCAGCATTCCGGCCGCAAACCCGAACAGCACGATGGAGGCCCCCAGCAGCGCCCAGGCCGCCGCCCCGCTCACCCGGCCCGCCGGCAGCGCCCGGGAGGCCGTGCGCGGGTTGGCCGCATCCACATCCGCATCCACCAGCCGGTTGAAGGTCATCGCCGCCGTGCGCGCCCCCACCATTGCCACCAGGATCCACCCCAGCGTCCACCGGGACGGCAGCACCGGCGAAGCCGCCAGCGCCCCCAGGAACGCAAAGGGCAGCGCGAACACCGTGTGTTCGAACTTGATCATGTCGAGCAGTTCGCGGAACGGATCGAAGACGTTCCGCGCGGGGGCCCTTTCGGGTGCCTGGGGGGCGGAGAGCCCTTGGCCCGTGGGGCCGGGCTGGGGGGATTCAGGATCGGATTCCAGCGGGGGCATGGTTGGGTGCGGCTCCGTTCAGAGGCTCCCATTCTGGCTCAAACGGAGGCTTTGGGATGGCGGCATCCTCGGGGCTTGTCCGGCGCGTGGAAGACTCCTTTCGGTCCGCTGGTGCTCACCCGGCAGGGGGGGCCTGGGACGGCACGAGGTGATCGGGTTGACCGGTTCCTTTTGATCGAACCCCGGGATCAGCCCTTTTCGCCGCCGCTGCTGCCGTAGAGCTTGTCGATGAGCTCGGCGTAGACCTGGGTGACCATGCGGCGTTTGACCTTCAGGCTGGGGGTCAGGAGTCCGCTTTCGGTGGTCATCTCCTGGTCCAGCAGGGCGATCTTGCGGATGCGCTCGTAGTTGGAGAGGCCGGCGTTGATGTGGTCCACGCGGGACTGGAGCTTGGCGATCACCTTGGGGTGGGCCGCGATCTCCGCATCGGTCCGGACCCGGATGTGCTTGTGCTGGCACCACAGCCGCAGCGCGGCGAAGTTGGGGACGATGAGGGCCACGAGGTAGTTGCGCTTGTCGCCCAGGATCACGGCCTGCTCGATGTACTTGTCCGCCCGCAGCTGGTTCTCGATGGGCTGGGGGGCGATGTTCTTGCCGCCGCTGGTGACGATCAGTTCCTTCTTCCGGTCGGTGATCTTGAGGCGCCCCTGGGGATCCACGTCGCCGATGTCTCCCGTGTGGAAGTAGCCCTCGGCATCGAAGGCTTCCCGGGTGGCTTCCTCGTTGTTCCAGTAGCCCCGCATGACGTTGGGACCGTGCACCAGGATTTCGCCGTCCTCCGCAATCTTGAGGAAGGGCTTGTCGTTCCAGGTCTTCAGGATGGCCGGGCCCACGAAACCGGGCTTCACCTTGCTGCGGCGGGTGACGGTGAGCACGGGGCTGGTTTCCGTCAGGCCGTAGCCTTCGTAGATGGGGATGCCCATGGCCCAGAAGAATTCCATCACCCGCGGATTAAGCGGGGCCCCGCCGGAAATGGCGAAACGCAGGCGGCCGCCAGTGCGTTCGCGCACCTTGGAGAGCAGCACCTTGTCCGCGAGGCGCCAGGGGATGCGGATGTGAAGGGGTGGGCGGCGGTCCAGGTATAGGTGGCGCACCACCCGGTGGCAGATGTCCACGGCCCAGCCGAACACCATCCGCTTGGCGAAGCCGCCTCCCGTGGCGGCCTCCCGCACGCGGGCATAGATCTTTTCGAAGATGCGGGGCACCGCGCTCATGATGTGGGGCCGCACTTCCAGCATGTTCTGGGGCAGGCTGAGCAGGCTTTCGGCGTAGTAGATAGCGATGCCCAGGTAGAACATCGTGTAGTGCCCGGCCATCCGCTCGAAGATGTGGGAGAGGGGCAGCACGCTCAGGCAGCGATCGCCCCGGCTGGGGTTGAGGCTGTCCAGCTCGGCTTCCACCGTGGCCACCACGTTGCTGGCCAGGTTGCCCTGGGTGAGCATCACGCCCTTGGGATCGCCGGTGGTGCCCGAGGTGTAGATCAGGGTGAGGAGATCGTCGGGCTGACGCTCGGAGGCCCAGCGCCGGACTTCCAGCCGCCGGGCCTCCAGAGCGCGGCCTTCCTCCAGCAGCTCCTCCCAGGTCAGAACGGTCTTGCCTTGGATCTCGCGCTTGTCGCCTTCGAACTGCAGGACGACCTCCAGATCCGGAAGGGCTTCCAGGGTGTCCTTGAGCTTGCCCATCAGGGCCGGGCCGGAAACGCACAGCCAGCGGCAGGCGCTGTGCTGGAGGATCCAGGAAGCCTGGTCGGGCGTGAGGGTGTGGTAGATGGGAACGCTCACCAGACCGGTCACGGCGCAGGCGTAGTCCATCATGGCCCAGGCGGGCCGGTTCTCGGAGAACAGCCCGACCCGGTCGCCGGGCTGCAGCCCCCGCTCCCGGAGGGCCAAGGCCGCCCGCTCCACCCGCTCCTGGACCTCTTCGTGGCTCACGGTCACGAAGGTGCCCTGGTGCTTGTAGGCCAGCGCATCGGGCAGGTCGTGGCGGAGCGCTTCGTAGAAAAGGTCGGCGATGGTCTGGATCAAGGCGAGTGCTCCGTTGATCTGTTGAAACGTGGCATGGTAGCAGCATGGGACACGGCACTTTGTCCGAGGCCGTCCAGGCCTTCCATCTGGAACAGCGGGCCCGTGGGGTGTCGCCCCATACAGCCCGGGCCCAGCGGGGGGATCTTGAGAAGCTGCTGGTCCATGCCGTTTCGAACCGCTGGCCCGACTGGGAGGTGAAACCGCGGGTGCTGCGCCGTTTCGCCCTGGAGCTGGGCGAGCGGGGCCTGGATCCCGCCAGCCAGGCCCGGATCCTCAGTACGGCCCGCGCCTTCTTCCGCTGGCTCTTCGAGACCCAGCGCATCGCATCCAACCCGGCCTCGGGTCTGCGGAATCCCAAGCAGCCCAAGAAGCTGCCGGCCTTCCTCACCGAGGCCGAAAGTTCGAACCTGCTGGAGCTGCCGGAGGAATCCGGTTTCCCTGGGGCGCGGCTGCGGTGCCTGCTGGAACTGCTTTACGCTTCGGGACTCCGGGTCTCGGAACTCACGGGTCTGGATCTGGGGGATGTACTGGCGGGCGAACGGCTCCTGCGGGTCCTGGGCAAGGGGCGCAAGGAGCGCCTGGTGCCGTACCACGCCGCCGCCGCTGAGGTCCTGGAGGCCTACCTGACGGCCCGGCGGGCCTTCCTGGCCGAAAAGGCCCTGCCTCCGTCCGCGGCGCTTTTCCTGAACCAGCGGGGCGGCCGCCTGACGCCCACCAGTGTGCGCACCTTCCTGGCCCGGGCCCTGGATCATGCGGCCGTGCGGGCCAAGGTGAGCCCCCATGCCCTGCGCCACAGCTTCGCCACCCACCTTCTGAGCCGGGGCATGGACCTGCGGGCCATCCAGGAACTGCTGGGCCATGCCTCCCTCAGCACCACCCAGCGCTACACCCATCTGGATCTGGAGCAGCTTGCCCGCACCTACGAGGCGGCCCATCCACGGGCGCGGAAGCACGGGGCCGCCCTCGGGTAAGATGGGGCCTTCACCCCGCATCGGGCGAAAGGAACGAGCCGTGGAGCAAGTGGTTGATCGCATTTGCCTGGAACTGGGCCTCCCTCGGCCGCGGGTGGCCGCGGTGATGGCCCTGCTGCAGGAAGGGAACACGGTGCCCTTCATCGCCCGGTACCGGAAGGAGGCCACGGGCTCCCTGGACGAGGTCGCGATCCGGGCCATCGAGGACCGGGTGGCCTACTTCAAGGAACTGCTGGAGCGCCGGGAGACGGTGCTCAAGACCATCGAGAAGCAGGGCAAGCTCACCGAGGAGCTCAAGGCCCGCATCGAGGGCGCCTGGGCCAAGACGGAGCTGGAGGATCTCTACCTCCCCTACAAGCCCAAGAAGCGCACCAAGGCCACGGAGGCCCGGGAGCGGGGCCTGGAGCCTCTGCTGGAGGCCCTGCTGGCCGATGGAACCGGCGCGGATCCCCTGATGCTGGCCGCATCCTTCGTGAAGGAGGACCAGGAAGGCCTGCAGACGCCCTCCCAGTGCGTGGAGGGGGCCGGGCACATCCTGGCGGAGCGCCTGGCGGAGGACGCCGACCACCGCGCGTGGATGCGCCAGGCATTCCTGGAGCACGGCGTCCTGCAGGCCACCCTGCGGGAGGAGAAGCAGGGGGATCAGGCCGCCCTGCGCTTCAAGCCCTATTGGGACTTCAAGGAGCCCCTGCGGAAGATGCCGCCCCATCGGGTGCTGGCCGTGCGCCGGGGCGAGAAGGAGGACATCCTCACCGTGAAGCTGCTGGTGGAGCGGGAGAAGCTGGTGACGATGCTCGTCTCCAAGGTTTCCGTGAACCCTGCCAGCGGCTACCGGATCCATCTGCACGCCGTGTGCGAGGACGCCTTCGACCGCCTCCTGGCGCCCACGCTGGAGACCGATGTGCGCATGGAGGCCAAGAAGAAGGCCGACACCGAGGCCATCAAGGTGTTCCAGGTGAACCTGGAGCACCTGTTGCTGGCGCCTCCGGCGGGGCAGCGCTGCACCCTGGGGGTGGACCCGGGCATCCGCACCGGCTGCAAGCTGGCGGTCATCAACCGCCTGGGCCAGTTCATGGAGACCGCCACCATCTACCCGCTGGAGCCCAAGCGGGATCTGGAAGGCAGCCGTGCGCTCCTGGAGCAGTTGGCCGCCCGCTATCCCATCGAATCCATCGCCGTGGGCAACGGCACCGGTGGCCGCGAAGCCGAAACCTTCCTGCGCCAGTGGCTCCAGGATACGGGCCGCACGGAGGTGATCTGCGTTTCCGTGAGCGAATCCGGCGCCTCGGTGTACAGCGCGTCCGATGTGGCCCGGGAGGAGTTCCCCGACCAGGATCTGACGGTGCGCGGCGCCATCAGCATCGCCCGCCGCTTCCAGGATCCCCTGTCCGAGCTGGTGAAAGTGGAGCCCAAGAGCATCGGCGTGGGCCAGTACCAGCACGATGTGAACCAGACGGCCCTCAAGAAGAGCCTGGACGATGTGGTGGAATCCTGCGTGAACCGCGTGGGGGTGGACCTCAACACGGCCTCCCACCGCCTGCTCAGCTATGTGGCGGGCATCGGCGACACCCTGGCCAAGAACATCGTGCAGTACCGCTACGAGCACGGAGCCTTCCGCCACCGGGAGCAGTTGATGGAGGTGCCCCGCTTCGGCGAGAAGGCCTTCACTCAGGCGGCGGGCTTCCTCCGTATTCCCGATGGCGAGAACCCGCTGGATGCCAGCGCCGTGCACCCGGAGGCCTATCCGGTGGTCCAGCGCCTCTGCCAGCTCGCCGGCAAGACCGTGCCGGAACTGGTTGGAAACGAGGCGGTGCTGGATGCGGTGGATCCCAAGCTGCTGGTGGA
>MWBB01000038.1 GCA_002068835.1 Acidobacteria bacterium ADurb.Bin340
GAAGGGATCCACCCGCACCGAGGTCCCAGGCGTGTTCGCCGCGGGCGATGTGCAGGACCACATCTACCGCCAGGCCATCACGGCCGCCGGCAGCGGTTGCATGGCCGCCATCGACGCCGAGCGTTGGCTTGCGGAACAGGGCCTAGGTGATTAAATTCTGGTAACTCCAGGCAAAGAGCGCCCAGTCGGGCGCTCTTTTTTCATGGTTCCTCCCCGAGCATGCAACGGTGGAGAGGGTTATAGTTGCTGGATACCCCTTCCCGTCCCAGGGCCCCGGAGTTCCGATCCCAATGAATCTTCTGGCCATCACCCGGCATGCCGACCTCGTGGAACGGCTTCGGACGGCCTTCGAAGGTGTCGGCCACCGGGTCTTGCAGGTTTCCGATCCTCTGGAAGCCCTGGCCGCCGAGGCCTGGGACCGGGCCCAGTTGATCCTGGTGGATTCCGTGGGCGATCCCATGGACGGATTCCGGTTCTGCAACCTCCTGCGCGGAGAATCCCGGGCCCTGTTCCAGGGATTGCCCCTGGTCATGGTTTTCCCGGAGGTTCCGGCACCCGAAGACCTCGATCGGCTGGCGGAGGCCGGAGCCGATGGTCATCTGGTCGCCACGGATGGGCTCCAGCGGATCCTCACCCTGCTCGGCCCCATGGTGGAAGGGGCGGCAGGCAGAAGTCTGGGCCCCCGGGTTCCCATCGTGGCCACGGGGCTCCGTGCGCCTCTGGCATCACGCATCTCATCCATTCTCAATCATTTCGGATTCACCCTTGAAACAGTACCCCCGCGGGAGCTCCGGGCGGCCCTGGGCGACCATCGAGCCCAGATCGCCCTTCTGGGACTTGATCCCGCCGGTACCCGCACCCTGGAACTGCTTCGGGACCTCCAGCACCTGGAACCCAGGCCCTACCCCATCCTCCTGGGGCGCCTTCCCGGTGAAGCCCTGCAGCGGCGCCTGCTCCTCTCCGGGGCCATGGACTGGCTCCACCTGCCCCTTTCGGCCCCCCGCCTCCTCCATGCCTGCAACCGTGGCCTGGCTTGGCTCCATGCCCGGCGTGTCCAGCAGGAATTCCAGTTCCAGCTCAACGATCTTCGGGAACGGCGGGTGCTCCTCGAAATGGAAGCCGCCGCTCTGCGGAACGAAGTGCTCACGGACCCGCTCACAGGCCTGCTCAACCGGCGCGCCTTCAACCAGAACCTGGAGAACGCCTTCAACCAGTGGTCCCGGCACCACAGGCCCTTCGTCCTCATCCTGGGGGATCTGGACTACTTCAAGCTCATCAACGACCGGTTCGGCCATCTCGTGGGAGACGAGGTTCTCAAGGGCGTTGCACAGCGCATCCAGAACTCGGTGCGTCGCTCCGATCTGGGCTTTCGTATCGGCGGCGAGGAATTCGCCCTGCTCCTCAACGAAGCGACGCTTCCGGCCGGACTGGAAGTGGCCGAGAAGCTGCGCCACCGGATCGATGCTTCCCCCATCGTCCTGGCCACGGGACAGCAGGTCTTCCCCACCATGAGCTTCGGCGTGGCCGGTCCGGAGGGGCATTCGCTGGAATCCCTGTTCGCGGCTGCGGACCAGGCCCTCTACGTGGCCAAGCGCAAGGGCCGGAACCGTGTGGAGGCGGCCTCGGTGCCCGGGTCGGGATCCGTCAGCGTCGCAGGCTGAACAGATCGCCCAGGCTCCGCAGGGTCAGGTTCAGATCCAGACGATCCTCCCGGCCCAGCGCACCCGGCGTCAAAATCGAAACATGGCTGTACCGAAGCGAGACGGCCAGACAGGGCATCACACGGGAAAGGGCCACCTGGCTGTAGGTGAACTCCTTGCGGCGGCTGTCGTAGTTCACCTGGAACTCAAGGCGGTAGCGATCCCCCGCGAAGCGCTGCAGCCCGCCCAACTGGAGCCCCTGCTGGCGGACCAGGAAACGGTTGATGCCCGTGGAGAACACGGCCAGGCTCAGCCGACTGCCGCTCTTCCCCGTGAAATCCGCGGACAAGGCGTTGTCGGCATCGCTGGATCCCATGTCCGCCGAGCGCCGGAAGCTGAGGCGCACCCGATCGCTCGGCTCGATGTCGATGTCGTTGTCCAGGGAAGCCCAGCCGCGTTTGGTCCGGCCATCCGGCAGCAGGATGGGATCCAGGTGAAACCGGGTGCTGATGCGCCAACGCACCAGATCCGCGAAGACACTGCCGGCTCCCGGCCGACCGAAAATGTGCTGGCGCAGCCCCAGCTCAATGGAACGCTCCCCGTCGGCGCTGCCGGCCACCCCCGGGCGGCTGTCCACCTCGTCGAAGCGGGGGATGCGCCCTGCCTCGCCGGTCCGGCTGTTCTGGGTGTAGGCGAGGTACGGCTCCAGAATGTGCTTGAGGTCCCCCCGGTACCCGAACAGCTTGATGTCCTTGAAGACGCGGCCCACCTGGATGCCCGATACCTGGAGCCGCCCCGAGGCGAGGCTGCGCCTCAGTCCCGGACCATCCACCAGGAAGGGGCTCAGGGCCGCCTCCAGCGGGGTGTCGTCGGCATCGGGATCCGGATCGAAGACGGAATCCCGCAGGGTGGAACCATAGTCCGTGTAGCGCCCGAGCACCTGGAGGTCCGCCCGCAAGGGCCCCACCTGGGCCACCTGGCCGTACACCCGCGCGAATGCATCGCCCCGGTTCCAAGCGTAGGACGTGTCAGGCGTGTCCTCGCCCAGATCCAGCAGGTAGCTGAAACGGCTCATGCGGGCACCGGCTTCCAGGTACAAGCCGAACAGGGGGACCGGGAACATCCTCAATTGGGCTTCGGGAAGGGCCCGCCGCCGCAGGGAGGCCGGGAAATCCGACTGGTAGAAGGGATCCTCGGGCTGATAGAAGGCTCTCTGCTCCGAAGCCGAAACGCTGAAGGCCACATGGCGGAAGTTGCGGCCCACGAAGATGCCACTGTCGAAGGTGGGCGCCCCGAGGCCCCCCACGCCGCGGCCGTAATCCGCATCCAGCAGCGCATCGGAGGCGGAATTGAGGTCTGCCGTCACCTGCCAGCCATCCTCCCGCTGCCACAGTTCCTTCAAGGCGTAGCGGTAGCGGGTTTCGCCGTTGCTGCGCTGGCGGATGTACTCCCCCTTGAACGTGCCCTGATGGGTGACCTGGGGATGCCACCGGAGTTCGCCACCCCAGAGCACGCCCTGGCGGCTGTGATAGTCGGGCGAAACCGTGAGATCGGCCCGGTCGCCAAGGGTCTGGAAATAGGGAATGGAAAGGTTCCATCCCATGGGACCCGATGGGGAGAAGCTCATGGGCAGCAGGCCCGAGCTGCGCTTGGCCTGGGCCGGGTAGATGCCCCAGGGAAGGTAGTAATAGGTCGGGACGGGGCCCAGCCACAGCCACAGGTTGCGCAAGGTGGCGAAGCCTTCCAGGTCCACCTTCAGGCTGGAGAGCCGCGCCGTCCAGCCGGGCCGTTCCTCGGGACAGGCCGTGACATCTACCCGCTGGAAATCCCAGAGTTTCAGCGAGGTGAAAGCCACATGGGAGGCCCGGAGGGTCCAGTGGGGAGGCACTTCCAGTTCCAGCGCCCAGGCTTCGCCGGTGCGCTGGTGCCAGTCCATGCGCAGACGCTCGCAGCGAAGCCGGACCCCTGCGGCCTCCAGCCGGATCCTCCCCTCGGCGGTGAGGAGTCCTGTGGCAGGCTCGTAGCGGATGCGGTCCGCCAGCAGCAGCAGGTCCTCGGACTGGGCCGCCCCCTGCTCGATGAGCCAGGCTTCGGTCGTCTCTGAAACCCGCTCGCCTCTGAAGCTGATCCGGCGCCCTTCGGCGGTTTCGGTGCTCGCTGCGAAGGGGCGCAGGGGCAGCAGGACCTCCGGGGGCTGCAGGTCCGGGGGTGCTTCGCGGGGGGGCATGCCCGGAAGGGCCTGGGCCTGAAGGTTGGCAGCCAGGGAAAGCCCGGCCAGCACCCCCGCAGACCCCATCCGACCCATTCAAGACCCTCTAGTGAACGTGCTGGTGAGGGACCAGCGAGGAGGTCAACAGGAACAGCGCGGTGCCGATCAGCAGGCCCAGGGTGCTCTTCCAGCCCCGTTCCTTCTGGGCTTCGGGCAGCAGGTCGGAGCAGGCCACGTAGAGCGAAAGCCCCGCCGTGAGGCCCAGCACCGGTCCCAGCGGCAGTTCCAGGAAGTGCTGGGAAACGGCACCCAGCCAGGCCGCCACAGCCAATCCACCTGCCGCCAGGAGCGCGCCGCGGGCTCCGAATCCCCGCACCAGGAAGATGCTGGAGATGGTTCCGCCCTCCGGGATCCGGTGCAGCATGATCCCGATGAACACCAGCAGGCCGAGGCCCGTCTGGGCCTCCAGCGAAGCGGTCACGGCCATGCCGTCCATGAAGCTGTGGAGGGACAGACCAACCAGGGCGATGATGCCCGTGAAGTGGGAGCCCTCGTGGGTGTGGCTTTCCTCGCCGTAGTGGAAATGGGGGCTGATGCCGTGTTCGATCAGATGCACCAGCAGGAAGCCTCCGAGACTCCAGAGGGCCACCCCGTGGCCGTGGTCCCCGTGCTCAAGGGCTTCCGGGATGATCCGCACCAGCGTGACGGCCACCAGATAGCCGGCGGCCACGCCGGAAAGATGGCGCATGAGGCTGGCCTTGCCCTGGAAGAACCTCACCACCAGCCACCCTCCGAGGAGGGTGGCCAGGGCGGCAAGAGGAGCCAGCAGGTAGGGGGACAGGAAAAAATGCACGGTCACCCCTTGGCAGACGTCTTGGGTTTGCGCTTGGCGACAGGCTTTTTCGCCGGAGCCGCCTTCCCAGGGGTGGCGGCACCAAGCTTCGGCGCAACAGGAAGATCCAGGGGCGGCATTGGCAGGGCAGGCTCAGCCTTGGTTCGAGTCTTCCGGACCTTGGGGGCCGGGGCGGCTTCTGCGGCAGCGCCCAGCTTGGGGCGCAAGGAGGGAGCCAATCCGCCCACCAGGATGGGATCGAAGGCGGGAGGCGGAGGGGGAGGTTCCGGGGCCGTGACGGCCTTGACCTCTGCCTTGCCCCGACGGGGTTTGGTCGGCGCTTCCGGAACGGGTTCCGGAACCACGACCTTGGCCGGAGCGTCCTTCCGGGCCTTGGCGGCCTTTCCACGGCTGGGTTTGGGCTCCGGCTCGGGTTCCGCTTCTTCATCCGTTCCGGCGCGTTCCACCACCGGGAGTCCTTCACCGGGTTTCACGCTCTCGAAGAGGGCCCGCAGGCGTTCCCGCTCGTCCAGGGCTGCCCGCTGGGCATCCCGGCGGTCGTACTTGATCTCTGCAGGAGCCGTGATCGCAATGCGCTTGGGTTCCACGGCCTCCTTGGGCTCCTCGCCCAGGGCCCGTTCGAAGGAGATGGGGGCATCGCCTCCCAGCACCACCGTCTCGTCCTCGCTGTCCCTCGAACGCTCACGCTCGGGTCGGGCAGCGGGCTTTTCCGGAACCTCCTCCTCCTTGCGCTCGATCTCCGCCTGCATCTCGCCATAGGCCACGGAAGCATCCGCCAGGATCAGCAGGCTGGCCTCGTGCTGGTTCTCCAGCTCGGCCAGGTCGCGGCGCTTCTGGTTCAGCACGGCCATGGCGATGGAAGGCGCCAGCTTCACGCGCATTTCCGCAACACCTTCGCGGCTGAGCACGGCCTTGATGCGGCGCACCACGCTCAAGGCCAGGGCCTCGATGCTCTTCACCTGGCCCACCCCTTGGCAGGTGGGGCAGGTCTCATGGGTGACATGGTGGATGGAAGGGCGCAGGCGCTGCCGGGTCATGACCAGCACGCCGAAGCGGTTGATCTTCCCCACCTCCATGCGGGCCTTGTCCTCCTTCAGGCAGTCGACAAGCCGCTCCATGACCGCGCGGTTGTGGTTCTCCCGCTTCATGTCGATGAAGTCGATCACCACCAGACCGGCCAGATCGCGCAGCCGCAGTTGGCGGGCGATCTCCTCCGCCGCCTCCAGGTTGCTCTTGAAGGCTGTGTCCTCCTGGTTGTCGCCGGTGGTCTTGCCGGAGTTCACATCGATGGCCACCAGGGCTTCGGTCTGGTCCAGCACGATGGCGCCGCCGCTGGGCAGGTTCACCTTCCGGGCGTAGATGCGATCGATCTGCTCCTCGGTCTGGTGCTTGGAGAACACGGGCTTCTTGCCCGTGTAGTGCCGGATCACCCCGAGATGCTGGGGCATGGTGCGCCGGAAGAAGTTCTGGGCGCTGTGGTAGGTCTCCAGGTCGTCGATGTGGACCTCCTCCACATCGGCGCTGAAGCTGTCCCGCAGGGTGCGGGTGACGACATCATCCTCCTGCCAGACCAGACCCGGGCCCTGGCGGTGCTTGTAGCGGTGCTGCACCTCCTTCCACGTGTCCAGGAGGTATTCCAGATCCCGCTGGAAGTCCTCCTTGGTCACGCCCAGGGAGGCCGTGCGCACGATGACACCGAAATTCTTGGGGATCTCCAGTTCGTCGATGAGGCGCTTGAAGTGCTCGCGCTCTTCGCGGCTTTCGATCTTCCGGCTGATGCCGTTGAGGGGGTTGCCCGGAGTCAGCACCAGGTAGCGGCCCGGCAGGCTCACCTGGGCGGTCATCATGGCGCCCTTGGGGCCCAGCTCCTCGCGGACGGCCTGGACGAGGATCTCCTGGTCCCGCTGGAGCAGATCCTGGATGCGGCCCCGGCGGCCATCCGGGCTCACCAGATCCCGGGGCAACTCACCGATGGGCAGGAACCCGTTCTTCTGCCCCCCGTAGTGGATGAAGGCCGCCTGCAGGCTGGTATCCACGCGGACGATCCGGGCCTTGTAGATGTTTCCCTTGATCTTCTCGTTGTGGACGAACTCGATGTCGAAGTCCGACAGGACGCCGTCCACGAGGGTGGCCACCCGGATCTCTTCGGGATCCGTGGCGTTGATCAGCATGATTTTCTTGGACAAGAAGGACTCCTGGAAGGCGCCTCCTGCACGCACCAGCGCAGGGGATCACCGCATGGATGGGGTTCAGGGATGGGGCGGACTGCATGCCCCGGAGAGGTTCCAATGCACCCGATCTGCGCGGTTCGTGGACCGGCCGGTACGGGCTTGGCAGGATTTTCACAGGCCTGGGCCAGGAGAGCAAGCGAAGGCGTTTACAGGAAGTTCACAGCATCGTCGAGCCGGGGGCATGCCCGGGCGGGAGGATGAACCGTCCCGCGAAGGAGGCCCCATGCTGCGCAAGACCCTGACCCTCACGGCGGCCCTGGTGGCCGGTGTCACCCTGGCCGCCCAGGCTGTCAAGGTGGATCCCAAGGTCACGACCTACAAGAAGGTGGCTGGTATTTCCGGAAACCTGAACTCCATCGGTTCGGACACCCTGAACAACCTGATGACCTTCTGGAGCGAAGGCTTCGCCAAGCACTACCCCAACGTGAAGCTCCAGGTGGAAGGCAAGGGTTCCTCTACCGCACCTCCGGCGCTCATCGAAGGCACCGCCCAGTTGGGCCCCATGAGTCGGGAGATGAAGGGCGAGGAGCTTGACAAGTTCGAGAAGAAATATGGCTACAAGCCCACGCGCATCGCGGTGGCCATCGACGCCCTGGCGGTGTTCGTCCACAAGGACAACCCCATCAAGGAACTGTCCCTTCAGGAGGTGGATGGCATCTTCTCCAAGACCCGCAAAGGCGGCCACAAGGAGATCAAGACCTGGGGCGAGCTGGGCGTCCAGGGCGCCTGGGGGCCCAAGCCCCTCAGCCTCTTCGGCCGCAACAGCGCCAGCGGCACCTACGGCTACTTCAAGGAGCACGCCCTGTTCAAGGGCGACTTCAAGGACACCGTGAAGGAGCAGCCCGGCTCCAGCTCCGTCGTCCAGGGCATCACCTCCGACCGCTTCGCCATCGGCTACAGCGGCATCGGCTACGCCACCTCCGGCGTGCGGGCCGTGCCCCTCTCCGACACCAAGCGCTACAACGGCCAGGCCTTCGCGGCCAACTACGAGAACGCCCTCAACGGCAAGTATCCCCTGGCCCGCTACCTCTACATCTACATCAACCGGGATCCCAAGAAGCCCATGGATCCCCTCACCCGCGAGTTCCTGAAGTTCGTGCTGAGCAAGGACGGCCAGGAGATCGTGGTGAAGGACGGCTACCTGCCCCTGACGTCGAAGCTCGAAACGACAGAGCTCGCCAAGCTCAAGTAGCTCTGGTTCTGGACCGGGGGGGACGCCTCCGCTTTCCGCGGGCGGCCCCCTTTGGTATGTTCGTGACCCCTCCACCTCGGGTTTTGCATGCGTGAACCTTCCACATCCCGGGCCCGCGCCCAGCGCCTGGACCGCCTCATGGCCTGGATCATTTCCGGCGGCGGCCTGCTGATCATCGCTGCGGTGCTGGGCATCCTGGTGTTCATCGCCTCCCAGGCCCTGCCCCTTTTCCGGCCCGCCCGCAGTTCCGCGCGCGCCACGGTGCAGGTCCCGGCCGCCCCTGGGGCCTGGCTGGACGAGGAGGGCTCCGCGCTTACCCTGGTGGAAGCCGCGTCGGGCTTCCGCACCCTCACCCTGCCCGGTGGGCGGTCCCTGGATCTGCCGACCTCCGGTCCGGCCCTGCCCTGGCAGACCTTCACGCCCCCCACGGCCCGGGGCGAAGTGGCCGTCCTGGGGGCCGACAACCGTTTGGCCTACGCTCGCTTCCGCTGGGAGAAACCCAACGGCGAGAAGGACCCGGCCCGCTGGACGCCAGACCTCACATGGAACGGCGAGACCCTTGTGGCGCCGGGGCTGGACCGGCTGTTCCAGGCCCGGCTCATCGAGGGATCGGGCCTGGGAGGCGTTCCCGAATGGCGAGCAGTGGGTCTGGATGCCGGGGGCGGCCTCCTCCATCTCTCCGGGATGCCGGATGAGTCCGGTACGCCGATGGCCTGGAAGCCCCTGGCGCTCCCGGACAACGACCGGGCCCTGGCCGCGGTCTGGGGCGCCGACGGCAGCCATCTGCTGGTAGGCACCCGCCAGGGCCGCCTTCTGCTTCTGGAGCCTGAAAACGCCGAGCCCCTCCGGGCCGTCCACACCTTCGGAGAGCCGATCACCGCCCTGGGGTTCGCCCTGGGCCAGGTGAGTCTTCTGGTCGGCGGTGAGCGGGGCAGCCTGGGCGCCTTCCAGGTCCTGCGCCAGGATGGCCGGACGCGCCTGGACCGCCTCCACACCTTCCAGCCGATGACCGGCGCGGTCCAGGGGTTCATGCCCTCCCTCCGGGACAAACGCTTCCTGGCCTGGTCGGATCGCCAGGTGGTGGTGGATCACCTCACCACGGAGCGTCGATTGTTCCAGGCGTCCGTCGAGGGCGTGCGATCGGGCATGCTGGCGGCCCGGGGCGACCTGCTTGCAGTCCTCGATGCGAACGGGAAGCTGGCGAGCTGGAACCTGGATGCGCCCCATCCCGAAGTGAGCTGGAAGACCCTTTGGGGCAAGGTGCACTACGAGGGCTACGCCCAGCCGGACCATGTCTGGCAAAGCACCGGCGGCTCCGACGACTTCGAGCCCAAGCTCAGCCTGGTCCCCCTGCTCTTCGGAACCCTCAAGGGCACCCTGTTCGCCATGCTCTTCGCCCTGCCCCTGGCTGTCTTCGGAGCCCTCTACACCAGTCAGTTCGCCTCCTACCGGCTGAAGAACACCATCAAACCGGCCATCGAAATCATGGCGGCGCTGCCTTCCGTGGTGCTTGGCTTCATCGCAGGCCTGGTGCTGGCGCCCCTCTTCGAGGCGGCTGCCATCCAGGTGGCCCTGCTTCCCTTCACCTGTCTGGCCGTGGGGCTGATCCTGGCCCCAGGCTGGGCCCGCCTGCCTCGCCGGTTCCGCGCCGCCTGGGGAGAGGGCCGGGAAGCGGTCTGGCTGCTGCCGGTCCTGGTAATGGGACTGGGGCTGGCCATGGCCCTGGGGCCGTGGATCGAAACCACCTTCCTCCGGGGCGATTTCCGCAACTGGCTCTACCAGGCCCAGGGCATCACCTACGACCAGCGCAACGCTCTGGTGGTGGGCTTCGCCATGGGCTTCGCAGTGATCCCCATCATCTTCACCATCAGCGAGGACGCTCTCTCCAGCGTGCCGAAGGCCCTGTCCTCGGCCAGTCTGGCCTGCGGCGCCAGCCCCTGGCAGACCGCCTGGCGGGTGGTGCTTCCCACCGCCAGCCCCGGCATCTTCAGCGCCATCATGGTGGGCTTCGGCCGGGCCATCGGGGAAACCATGATCGTGCTGATGGCCACGGGCAACACGCCCGTCATGGACTGGAGCCCCTTCAACGGCATGCGGACCCTGGCGGCCAACATCGCCGTGGAAACCCCTGAGGCTCCGGTGCACGGGACCCTCTACCGGGTGCTCTTCCTCACGGCCCTGCTCCTCTTCGCCCTCACCTTCCTTCTCAACACCCTGGCGGAACTCATCCGGCAGCACCTGCGCAAGCGCTACGAGTCCTTCTGATGATGAACCTCCGCGACTGGTGGCGCCGAGGCAGCGCCTTCATCTGGGGCTCCGGCGCCCTGCTGACCCTCTCCCTCGTCATGATCACGGGGCTGGTGGGCTACATCGCCGTGAAGGGCCTGGGCTACTTCTGGCCCCGCCCCCTGGTGCAGGTGCAGGGCCCCGAGGGCCCCGTGCTGGGCGAAGTGACGGGCCGCGAACCCGCCCACGGCGGAACCCCCGCCCAGATCCAGTTCCGGGTCGGCAACCGGGATCTGTACGGCCAGGATTTCCGCTGGTTCAAGGAGGCCGAGATCTCCGGCTGGCAGACCCCCTCCGGCGCCGTGCTGGTGGAGCGCATGGAATACGGGGCTTTCGTTGGATTCGTGCAGGCCCTCCAGCGGGATGGCCAGCCGGTAGCCCAGGGGCCCGGAGCCCTTGTCCAAGCCCGCAAGGCCCTGCCTGATGCCCGGCGCTTGAGGGACCGGATCCAGGCCATGGAAAAGGACCGCATCGGTTCCGTGAACACCGAGATGGAGGCGCTGCGGGTGGAGCTCCGACAGGCCGAATCCGCCCGCGACGCCGAAACCCGGGCCCGCCTCGAACAGCGCCAGGCCCAACTCCAGGCCAGCTATGACCGCCTCCAGGCCGAACTGGACCATCTCCGCGCGGAGAGCGGTCGGACCACCGTGCTGCTCTCCAGCGTGGACGGCCAGACCCAGGAGCTTCCCCTGGCAGGCGTGGTGCGCCTGGTGCCCTCCAACGATCTGGGCGTGCTCGGCAAGACCGGAGTCTACCTTTCGCGCCTCTGGGAATTCGTCTGGGGCGATCCGAGGGAATCCAACACCGAGGGAGGCATCTTCCCGGCCATCTTCGGCACCGTGATGATGGTGCTCATCATGTCGGCCATGGCCGTGCCCCTGGGTGTGCTGGCGGCACTCTTCCTGCGGGAGTACGCCAAGCAGGGCTGGGTGGTCCGGGCCGTGCGGATCGCGGTGAACAACCTTGCAGGCGTGCCCTCCATCGTGTTCGGCATCTTCGGGCTCGGCTTCTTCGTCTACACCGTGGGCGGTTCCATCGATCGCCTCTTCTATCCAGAGCGCCTGCCGACACCGACCTACGGAACGGGCGGCATCCTGTGGGCCAGCCTCACCCTGGCCCTGCTCACGGTGCCGGTGGTGATCGTGGCCACGGAGGAGGCTCTGGCAACGGTGCCTCGGAGCCAGCGGGAAGCCAGCCTCGCCCTGGGCGCCACCAAATGGCAGACCATGCGGCAGGTGGTGCTCCCGGGCGCCATGCCCGGCATCCTCACGGGGCTCATCCTGGCCATGGCCCGGGGCGCCGGCGAAGTGGCCCCCCTGATGCTCACGGGCGTGGTGAAGCTGGCCCCGTCCATGCCCCTCGATGGCACCTTCCCCTTCCTGCACCTGGACCGGAAGTTCATGCACCTGGGCTTCCACATCTACGATGTGGGCTTCCAGAGCCCCAACAGCGAGGCCGCCAAGCCCATGGTCTTCATGACGGCCCTGCTGCTGCTCCTGGTGGTCCTGGTCCTGAACCTGGCGGCCTTGAACCTCCGCCGCAAGCTGCGGGCCCGCCTCGGCGGAAGCACCTTCTGATGCACCTGGAGCCCCTGATGGAACTCGATCCGAACCGCTCGATCCCGGAACCCCTCCCGGATCTGCCCCTGCCGGCCCGCTCCGCGGTGGATGATCGTCCGGTGAAACCCGGCGATCTGCCCCTGACGGATGCCGCGGCCCTGGATGCCCCGCCCATGGTGGAAGTGGGAGCCTTCAACCTGCACTACGGCAACAAGCAGGCCCTCCACGACATCAACCTCACGGTCCGCAAGAATACGGTCATGGCCCTCATCGGGCCCTCCGGATGCGGCAAGAGCACCCTGCTCCGCAGCATCAACCGCATGAACGATCTCATCGACGGCATCCAGATTTCCGGATCCGTCACCGTAGGCGGCCAGGACATCTACGCCCCCGGCGTGGATGTGATCACCCTGCGCAAACGCATGGGCATGGTGTTCCAGAAGTCCAATCCCTTCCCGAAAAGCATTTTCGAGAATGTGGCCTACGGGCTCCGTGTCCAGGGGGAGAAGGACAAGGCGGTGCTCGAGGAGGCCGTGGAACGCAGCCTCATGGCCGCTGGCCTCTGGGACGAAGTGAAGGATCGCCTCAAGGACAGCGGCCTGGGCCTTTCCGGAGGGCAGCAGCAGCGGCTCTGCATCGCCCGGGCCCTGGCGGTGAAGCCCGAAGTGCTCCTCATGGATGAGCCCTGCTCCGCCCTGGACCCTCTGGCCACCAGCCGTATCGAGGAGCTGATCTTCGAGCTGAAACGGGATTTCACGATCGTCATCGTGACCCACAACATGCAGCAGGCCGCCCGCGTGAGCGATTACACCTCCTTCTTCTGGCTGGGACGGCTCATCGAAGTGGGCCTCACCGAGAAGCTCTTCACCAATCCCCGGGAACGCATGACCGAGGACTACATCAGCGGGAGGTTCGGCTAATGCCTCGCCATTTCGAGAACGAGCTCAAGGATCTCAAGGCCAGTCTCCTCGCCATGGCGGGACAGGTGGAGGAGATGATCGCCCTCACCCGCGAGGCCTACAGCGAACGGTCCGATACCAAGGCCGACCAGGTCAGCACCCTCGACCAGGGCGTGGACCAGCTGGAGCTTCGCCTGGACCAGGCCTGCATCGACCTGCTGGCTCTGCGGGCGCCCTTCGCCTCCGACCTCCGGCTCATCGCCTCCACCCTCAAGATCGTCCCCACGCTGGAACGCATCGGCGACCACTGCACCAACATCGCCCGCCGCGCGAAGCTCCTGAACCCGCATCCTCCGGTGCTGGGAGGCGACTGGATGGACCGCATCGGCGCGGAAACCGCCAGCATGGTGCGCCGCTCGGTGGATGCCTTCGTGAACGGAGACGCAGCCCTGGCCCACACCGTGATCCAGGACGACGACAAGGTGGATGATCTCTACATGACCATCTATCGGGAACTGCTCCGGGCCATGCTGGTGGACCCGCTTTGCATCGAACGCGCGAGCCACCTGATCCTGGTGATCAAGAACTGGGAGCGCATCGCGGACCAGGCCACCAACATCGCCGAGGAGGTTCTGTTTATCCTCGAAGGCGTCAACGTCAAGCATGCCTACCTCTCCAGCCGGACCCAGGCCTGAGGTCGGCTGCGCAACGGAGCCTCCATGCCCCACCTCCTTCTGCTCGAAGATGACCTCGATATCCGCCAGGGGCTGGAACAGCACCTCAAGCGGGAAGGGTTCTCCCTGAGCGCCTTCGGCACCGGCAAGGAGGCCCTGCGCCACCTCACCCAGACGTCCACCGGCCATGCGCCTCGTCCCGACGCGGCCCTGCTGGATCTCACCCTGCCCGACATCGACGGCCTGGATGTGCTTCGGGCCATCCGCAACGACCCCTCGCTCCGCAACCTCCCCGTGATGCTGGTGACCGCCCGCAACGAGGAGATCGATCGGGTGCTGGGCCTGGAACTGGGCGCGGACGACTACGTGTCCAAGCCCTACTCCGCCCGCGAACTGGTGGCCCGCCTCCGGGCCATCCTGCGCCGGGCCGCGTTCCTCGATCAGACCGAAAAGCCCAACCAGCTCGCCTTCGGCGCCCTCAGCGTGGACCTGGACATGCACGTGGCCCGGGTGGACGGACATCCGCTGGATCTCACCCGCAGGGAATTCGAACTCCTGGCCTATTTCCTCCAGAACCCTCGTCGGGTGCTGAGCCGCGAACGCATCCTCCAGCAGGTCTGGGGGCTCGAATACCTCGGGGAAAGCCGGACCATCGATGCCCATGTGCGGCGGGTGCGCGCCAAGCTCGGCGATGCCGCGAACCTCATCGAAACCGTCGTGGGCGTAGGCTACCGGCTGGGCAGCGTCGAGGGATAGCCTCCGTGTAAGATGGAGATGGCGAATCGGGGCCTCTGGATCTCAGTTCCGGTTCCTGGAGGCCCCATGTCCCTGAACATGCTGGTTCGCTGGCTCAAGCCGCGTGAGACGGTTTTCTTCGACCTTCTGGAAGGATCCGCTGCGAACCTCGTGGCCATGTCCCAGCATTTCTCGACCGGCCTGCGTTCAGGGGCGGAGGGAATTCCCATCCTGCGCAAGGAGATCAAGGCCTTCGAACACGCAGGCGACGGATTTACGCATCGCCTGCTGGAGCACCTGGACCAGACCTTCATAACCCCCATCGAACGGGAAGACATCCTTGCGCTCGCACATGCCATGGATGATGTCGCCGACTGTATCGATGCGGTCGCCGAGCGGCTGGTGCTCTACAAAATCGAGGAGATCCTGCCCCTGGCTCAGGACATGGCCGACCTGCTTGCCCAGGGAACGCAGGGGCTTCTCCCCCTCATCACCGCGCTGCGCTCCATGAAAGATCCCGCCGGGATCCGCAAGGGCATCCATGTGCTGATCTCCTTGGAAAACCAGTCGGACACCCTCTATCACGCCGCTCTGGCCCAGCTGTTCGAAAATCCCACGGACCCCGTCTACCTCATGAAATGGAAAGAGATTTTCGGGGTCATGGAAGACGCGATGGATCGCATTGAACTCGTGGCAAAGGTGGTCGGCTCGACCGTGATGCGCAACGCCTGAGGCAGGGATGACACTCACCATCCTTGCCACCATCGTTCTGCTGGCCCTGGCGTTCGATTACATCAACGGATTCCACGACACCGCCAACGCGATCGCGACGGTGGTTTCCACGGGCGTGCTCACGGCCCGTGATGCCATCATCATGGCCGCCATCCTGAATTTCAGCGGAGCACTCATCGGGGTCGAGGTCGCCACCACCATCGCCAAAGGCATCGCCGACTCCAGTCAGATTGTTCCGAGCGTCGTCATCGCAGCCCTGGTTTCGGCCATCGCTTGGAACCTCATCACTTGGTACTTCGGAATTCCTTCGAGTTCCAGCCATGCGCTGGTGGGAGGACTGGCAGGGGCCGTCCTGGCCCATGGTGGACCAAGCGTTCTTCACACGGAGAAGCTCAAAGAGGTCGCGACCTTTCTGATCGTCAGTCCGATCCTCGGATTCGCGATCGCCATGGTCCTGATCATCTCGATCCTCTGGGTGGTCCGACACCAGCCCGGTCATCGCGTGAACAAGGCCTTCCGGAAACTCCAGCTTGTTTCCGCCGCCGCCATGGCCTTCACCCATGGAACGAACGATGCTCAGAAATCCATGGGCATCATCGCCCTGGCACTGATCATCGCCGGCAAGCTCACGGCAGTCGGAGCCCAGGTCCCCGTTCCATTGTGGGTCAAGCTGGCCTGCGCCACGGCCATGGCCATGGGAACCGCCGCCGGAGGATGGAAGATCATCCGAACCATGGGAGCCAAGATCGTCAAGCTCCGCCCCATCCACGGCTTTGCGGCCGAAACGGCCGCGGCCATCGTGCTCTTCACCACGGCTCACTTTGGAATTCCCGTGAGCACGACCCATGTCATCAGCGGCGCCATCATGGGTGTGGGCGCAAGCATGAATGCTTCGATGGTGCGTTGGGGAATCGCGGGCAACATCGTGGTCGCCTGGGTGCTCACCATTCCCTGCTCCATGGCCATCGCGGCCTTGACGCTGAAGGTCATCAGCCACTGAAGGCCCCCCTTCATGGCGAGGATCTTGCCTCTGGAGCGCCGGTTGTTACACGGGCGTCACATCTGTGACCTAGCATGGGCTCCGCGGATGTTTTCCGTTTCCCGTACCCGGGACCAACCTGGCCATGCACCAACGCACCACCCTGCGTACCATGAATGGAGTCCATGGGAATCCTACGGAGCCTGCATTGACCACCCCCAACACGCCCCATCTCGAAGCCCAACTCCAGCGCGACAGCGATGTGATCCGGGCCAAGCTGCTGGAAATGGCCTATCTGGACGAGCGGGCCCTCACCCGTTCCCTCGAGGCCTTCCTTACCTGGAACCGCCAAGTCGCCTACTCGGTCATTCTCCGCGACCAGTACGTGGATGACCTGGAAACGGAACTGGACCGGCTGTGCCTGGCCTTCATTCTCCGCCACCAGCCCGCGGCCAGCCATCTCCGCTTCGTCTACTCCGCCAGCAAGATAGTTAATGACCTGGAGCGGGTGGGCGATTACGCCGAGAGCATCAGCCGGACGGTGTTGACCCTCAGTTCCATGGAGCTGGACATCCCCATGGAAGGCTTTGTGGGGCTGGCGAACCACGCCATTCCCATGCTGCACAACGCCGTTCGGGCCTTCGTTGAAGGCAATCCCGACTTGGCCCGTGCCACCATGGCCAACGAAAGGACTGTGCGCCTCATGCGTGAGGCCCTCGCCACTGACATGGTCGGCTGGCGCCAGGAAGCCCGCATTCCCGAGGAGGCCATCGGACTTCTCACCACCATCACCCGGCGTTTCGAGCGGGCGATGGAACAGGCAACCAATATCTGCGAAGAAGCCATCTACGCCGCCACGGGCCAGTATCTGAAGCACGCCACCCGCGAAGGCTTCAACATCGTTTTCGTGGACGAAACGAACGCGTGCCTCTCCCAGATGGCCGAAGCCATCGCTCACAAGATGGGGCACGAAAAACTTACCTTCCGGAGCGCGGGCATCACGTCCCTGGCCGTGGACCCCCAAACCATCCGCTTCATGGACTCCAAGGGGTGCGATCTCTCCGCCCACACCAGCAAGTCCGTGG
>MWBB01000039.1 GCA_002068835.1 Acidobacteria bacterium ADurb.Bin340
GGGGTGGTCGAAGCGCCCGCCGACAGCACTCCGGAAACGATCAGGCGCACGGGCCGCTCCTCGGCGGCTTCCGTGGTGTCTGCCGCCCGCAGGGCGTAGCCGTCCATGGCGGCGTTGGTGAAGGGGGGCACCGGCTCCGTGGCCACCAGATCCTCGGCGGCGGCGCGTCCCAGGGCCTCGGCCAGCGGCACCCGCTCCACGGGAAGGGGTTCCGCCGCTTCCAGGATCAGGGCCAGGGCCTCGGCGGGGGTCGTGAGGCTCATGGGGAATCCTCGTTCACGCGGCCCCAGGGGAGCCAGGGATGATGGCGCCAGCGGCCTGCCATGTGGGCGCCGATCCCGGCCACCACCGTGGCGGCCAGGTACCAGGCGAAGCGTTGGGCGGGCCACAGGAAACCGCAACCCAGCAGGAGCAGTTTGACGAGGAAGGCCGCGCCGCTGCCCTGGGCCAGCCAGGCGCAGCTCTTGTAGAGGTCGAAGCCGAGCAGCAGGAAGCCGGTGGCGAGGGTGCCCAGGATCCAGGGCTCCAGGCGGGCCTCGTCGATGCGGAAGGCCACGCCCCCCAGCAGCACGCCCATGGCGGTCAGGTGCAGGGCCCGGGCCAGGGTACGCCAGAGGCGGTCCCGTGGAATGGACCGGGGCGGCTCGGGCAGCAAGCCCCGGCGAAGGGAGGCCGGAAGGAAAGCCATGGCGCGAGGATAGCGCGGGTTTCGGGGCCGCTTCGGGGTCGTGCACGAAGTTCTCTTAACACTTTGGAAATACATTTCATCCAAGTCTTTCGGAAGGGTCAGGATTCGTTGTATCCGTAGAGGAATTGCGATCCGAGTCTTCCATCCCCAAGGAGCCCTCATGTCCGCCGGTATCTTCCAGGTCCCCAAGCCCGTCAACGAACCCGTCCGGGGCTACGCGCCCGGCTCCCCGGAGCGGGCCAGCCTCCGGGCCACCCTCGATCGCATGGCTTCGGAGCGCATCGAAATCCCCCTGATCATCGGCGGCAAGGAGGTGCGCACGGGCAAGCTGGTCAAGGCCGTGATGCCCTGCGACCACCAGCATGTGCTGGCCGATGTGCACATGGGCGGCGAGGCGGAGGTCAAGCAGGCCATCGAAGCCTCCCTCAAGGCCAAGGCCGAATGGGCGGCCCTGCCCTGGGAGGCCCGCGCCGCCGTGTTCCTCAAGGCGGCCGAGCTGCTGGCGGGCCCGTACCGGGATGTGCTGAACGCGGCGACCATGCTGGGCCAGAGCAAGACCGTCCACCAGGCGGAGATCGACAGCGCCTGCGAACTCATCGACTTCCATCGCTACAACCCCTTCTTCTACGAGCAGATCCTCCGGGAGCAGCCCGTGAGCAGCGCCGGGGTGTGGAACCGCACCGAGCACCGTCCCCTCGAGGGCTTCGTCTTCGCGGTGACGCCCTTCAACTTCACGGCCATCGCCGGCAACCTGCCCACGGCCCCGGCCCTCACGGGCAACACGGTGGTGTGGAAGCCCGCTTCCACGGCCCTGTTCTCTGCCTACTACCTGATGAGGCTGTGGCAGGAGGCGGGGCTGCCCGATGGGGTCATCAACATGGTTCCCGGCTCCGGCGCCACCATCGGCAACCCCGTGCTGGCCTCCCGGGACCTGGCCGGCATCCACTTCACGGGCTCCACGGGCGTCTTCAACGGCATGTGGCGCACCATCGGCCAGAACCTTGAGCAGTACCGGTCCTACCCGCGCTTGGTGGGCGAAACCGGCGGCAAGGACTTCGTGTTCGCCCACCCCAGCGCCCGGGTGGAGGCCCTCGTCACCGCCCTGGTGCGGGGCGCCTTCGAGTACCAGGGGCAGAAGTGCTCCGCAGCCAGCCGCGCCTACATCCCCAGCAACCTCTGGCCCGAGGTGAAGGACCGCCTGGTGGCCGAGGTGGAATCCCTCCGCATGGGCGATGTGCGGGACTTCACGAACTTCATGGGTGCCGTGATCGATGCGGGCTCCTTCCGGGACCAGAAGCAGGCCATCGACGAGGCCCAGGCCGCCTCCGACGCCTCGATCCTCGTGGGCGGGAGCTACGACGACCGCGTGGGCTACTTCGTGCGCCCCACCGTGATCGTCACCACGGATCCCCGCTACCGGACGATGGAGGTGGAGCTGTTCGGGCCCGTGCTGACGGTCCATGTCTATGACGAGGCCAAGGTGGACGAGGCCCTGGAGCTGCTGGACACCACCAGCCCCTACGCCCTCACCGGCGCGGTGTTCAGCCAGGACCGCTACTTCCTGGAGAAGGCCTTCGCCCGCCTGCGGAATGCGGCCGGCAACTACTACATCAACGACAAGCCCACGGGGGCCGTGGTGGGCCAGCAGCCCTTCGGCGGCGCCCGCATGAGCGGCACCAACGACAAGGCCGGCAGCGCCCTGAACCTGCTGCGCTGGATCTCCACCCGCACCGTCAAGGAAACCTTCGTGCCGGCCACGGACTGGCGCTACCCCTCGCTGTTGGCGGACTGAACGGCCGGATCCAAGGAAGGGGCGGCCTGGGCCGCCCCTTCCGCGATGAGGTGCAGGTGCTCAGGGGCGATGGTCACCGTGATCCGCTGGCCGGGCGCCAGGCCCTGGAGGCGGGGATCCGAAGGCAGTCCCAGGGCCTTCAGGGGGAGCGGTCCGTCGAGGTGGAACCGGAGGGTGCTGCCCTGGTCCTGGACGGCCCCCACGGTGGCCTCCCAACTGTTGGGGCCAGTGGCGGTGCCCAGGGCCACGGCCTCCGGACGCAGGCAGACCTGCACCTCGGCATCCACGGGAAGGGCGCTGACGGCAAACAGGTGGAGCCCCGCCACGGCCACCTCGGCCAATGCTCCATTCCGGCCCACGATGCGTCCCGGCCAGAGGTTCGGGGTGCCCACGAAGCGGGCCACGAAGGTGGTGGCGGGGCGCCGGAAGACGGTGCCCGGCGCATCCACCTGCTCCAGGCGGCCCTGGTGCAGCACGGCGATGCGGTCCGCCAGGGCCAGAGCCTCCCGCTGGTGGTGCGTCACGAAGACGCAGGTGAGCTTCAGGGCGCGCAGGGCCGCCTTCAGGTCTGGCACCAGGCGCTCCCGGATGGGGGCATCCAGGTTCGCCAGGGGTTCATCCAGCAGCAGCAGGTCCGGCGCCACCGCCAGGGCCCGGGCCAGGGCCGTGCGCTGGGCTTCGCCGCCGCTCAGGGTGGCCGCCGTGCGGTCCGCCAGGTGGTCGATGTGGAGCATCGCCATTACGGAACCGGCCCGCTCGGCGATCTCCGGGCCGGGCAGTCCCCGGAGCCGCAGGCCGTAGGTGACGTTCTCCCGCACCGTGCCGCCGAAGAGCAGGGGATCCTGGAAGACCATGGCCATGCGGCGCCGGGCGGCCAGGGGCGCGGGCCAGGGCAGGGCCTCGCCCAGCCAGCGGATGCATCCGGCCGAGGGCTTCCGCAGCAGGCCCAGCGCCTGGAGCAGGGTGCTCTTGCCGGCGCCGGTGGGACCGAGGATGACCAGCACCTCGCCCGGGGCGACCTCCAGGGCGGGCACATCCACCAGCAGGCGCCCTTCTGCGCGAACCTGCAGGCCGTCCGCGGCGATCAGGGCCGTCATCGCTTCCCCTGCTGCAGGCGGGTGAAGAGCGCGTTGATGCCCACCGCCAGGAGCAGCAGGATCACGCTCAGGGCGATGGCGAGGGTGAACTGGCCCTGGCGGGTGGCCAGCACGATGGAGGTGGTCATGACGCGGGTTTCGCCCAGCAGGTTGCCGCCCACCATCATCACGGCGCCCACCTCGCTGAGGATGGAGCCGAAGCCCGCGGCCAGAGCCGCCGCCAGGCTCAAGCGCGCTTCCGCCACCAGCTTCAGGCAGAGCTGCAGGCGCGAGGCGCCTAAGGAGAGGATCTGCAGGTGCAGGCGGGGATCCAGGCCCTGGATGCCCGCCAGGGTGACCCCCACCACCAGGGGCAGGGCGATGATGATCTGGGCCAGGATCATGGCCGTGGGGGTGTAGAGCAGGTCCAGGTGGCCCAGGGGGCCCGAGCGGGCCAGCAGCAGGAACACGAAGAGGCCCACCACCACCGGCGGCAGGCCCATGCCCGTGTTCACCAGGGTGATGAGCAGGCGCCGCCCCGGGAAGCGGCCCAGGGCCAGGCCGATGCCGAGGGGCACCCCCAGCAGCATGGAGATGACGATGGCCACCCCCGACACGAAGAGCGTCATCCCCAGGATGCCCGCCAGCTCCCCGCGCAGGGCGAGGAGCTGGCTCAGCATGGAGGGAGCTTCCGACATTCCAGAGCGCCTAACAGAACTCGCGCGGGCCGCACTGGGAGCGCCGGGCGAGCGTGGGAAGGAAGGCGCCGATGGCCGTAGTGGGGCCTACGGACAAGGCGGCTGACGCACCCAGGAGCAGGCGGCTATCGCGCAGCCCACCGGGCTGCGATCCCAGCAAGCCTTGCTTGCTGGAGCCGGCGCTCCCGCCGCCCCAGCCCTTCGGGACGATGTGAAACCGCGCGCCCAGCGGCGTCAGAGCCCTTCCACGATGGAACCCCATCGCGGTGCGGCCTCTTCCTGGCTGGTTCACGTGGTTTGACATCGTCGCGGCTCCTCGGGAGTTCTGTTAGGCGCTCTTACTTTCGCGCATCCGGGAAGAAGAGGGGCGAGCCGAAGCGATCCTTGCCGAAGGCGGCGATGAGCGCCTGGCCCTCCTCCGACACCAGCCATTCGGCGAAGCGCTTGGCCTCGGCGAAGCGGGTGCGGGGGTGTTTGGCAGGGTTCACCACGATCACCCCGTAGGGGTTGAAGAGCTCCTTGGCTCCTTCCACCACGGGCACCAGGGAAATCGTCTTCCGCAGGGCCAGGTAGGTGCCCCGGTCGATCAGCAGGTAGGCCTGCTTCTGGTCGGCGATGCGGGTGCTTTCGCCCATGCCCTGGCCCGTGGCGAGGTTCCAGGCCCCGGCGGGGGCCACCTGGGCGGCCTTCCAGAGGTCCAGTTCCTTCTTGTGGGTGCCGGAATCATCGCCTCGGGTCACGAAGGGAGCCTGAGCCGCGGCGATGCGCTTGAGGGCCTCGGCCACGGGCCGCCCCTTGGCCTGGGCGGGATCGCCCGCGGGACCAATCAGCAGGAAATCGTTGTGCATCACATCGAAGCGCAGGGAACCGAAGCCCTCGGCCATGAAGGCATCCTCCGCCTTGCGGCTGTGGACCAGCAGCACATCGGCATCGCCCCTTCGGCCCATGGCAAGGGCCTCGCCCGTTCCCACGGCGATGGGTTTCACGGCGATGCCCGTCCTGGCCTGGAATCGGGGCAGCAGGTGGTCCAGCAGCCCTGTGTCGGCGGTGCTGGTGGTGGTGGCCAGGATGATGCGGGTCTGGGCGGGCAGGGCCGCGCAGGCCAGGGCCAGCAGGGCCGAGATCAGGAAGGTGCGGCGCAGCATGGTCGGCTCCTAGAACTTGAAGGTGGTCATCAGCCAGACCTTTCGCAGGTCCCTGTTGAGGGAACCGGCGGCGGGAGCTTCGGCGTCGGCCTGGTAGTCGGCGGCCTTGAGCTGGACCGAGAAGGCCTTGGTCAGTGGGTAGATCACGGAGGCGTTGAATTCCTTGCCGTAGGCGAGGCTGGCGGATTCGGCCCGGAAGCGGTGGGCCTGCACCTCGAACGTGAAGCCCCAGCGCTTCAGTTCCGCCTGGAGATACTGGTCCTCCAGGCCCGCCGCCGGGGTTCGGCCGATGCGGTCGGACCATCCGTAGGCACCGTGGAGGGAGGCGAGCGGCGTGTCGAATCCGCCCTCCAGCGCCTCGTGGACCGCCTTCACGCTCCAGTCCTTGCCCTTGTAGCCCACCATCACCTGGCGGTAGCTGCGGTCCGGCGTGGTGGTGGCATCCGCGTAGCGGCGCTGCTGGGCATAGGCGGCTTCGTAAACCACGCCCTTCCAGGCGCCGTCCAGGCGCAGGCCCCGGTGCTGGTACGAGGTGGCGGGGGTGGTGGGTTCCTCCACGGCGAAGATCGAGGGCGTGATGGCCAGGAAGCTCCAGGGCTTGAAGCGGAACCGGGCGAAGTCCGCCTTCAGCTCCCGGTTCACGCCCGTGCTGGTGTGGATGCGGGTGAGGTGCCCGGCATGCAGCTCGAACCAGGAGAGGCCGAAGCTCTGCTGGACCGTGACGCCCGTGAAACTCTTGGGCATCTGGCTCCAGGCGCCGGGCCCGATGAAACGCTGGTTGTCCACGGAGAGGATCTGGCGGCCCAGCTTCACGCCCTTCCAGGCCACGAAGGCCTGGAGCACCTGGGTCTGGCCGGGATCCTGCACCGTGGCGAACTGGGTGTGGCCGTTGCGGGTGCTGTTGTAGCGCTCGTCGCCAAGGGCCGTGACATTGGCGAACTGCAGGGTGGCCTTGGCGCCCCAGAGATCGCCCGTTTCCAGGCCCAGGATCGTGCGGTTCGTGAGGGCGTTGGCGGTCTTGTGGGTGGCGGGGGCCACGAAGGCGCTGTCATCCACATGTTCGTAGCGGGTGCGCACTTCGAGGCTCAGTTTGGCTGCGGCCAGAGCCTCCAGGAGGGGCGCTTGGCCCGCCAGAGGCAGGCAGGCGGGGATGAGGAGCCAGAGGGTTCGGTTCACGCGGCCTCCAGGGGAAACGTTGAATGCGAATGGATACAACGCTGACTGGAGGCCCGCAAACCTTTTTTGACGATGTGCAAGGTGGATCAGGGTTGCTGGAGGAGGCGGCTGAAGGCGCCGAGCCCGGGCTGGATGGCCTCCCAGGCCCGGGTTTCCAGGGCGCGGTACTGGCGAAGGGCCTCCAGGCCCAGCTCCGTGACCCGGGCTCCGCCACCGCCGACGCCGCCGGTCATGGCCGTGACCACCGGGGAGGTGAAACAGTGGTTCATCTGGTCCACCAGCTGCCAGGCCTTGCGGTAGCTCATGCCCAGCCTGCGTCCGGCGGCCGAGATGGAGCCTGTTTCCAGAATGGCTTCCAGCAGGGTCGCTTTGCCGGGGCCCATGGCGATGAAGTCCTCCAGGGGGATGCGGAGGCGAAGCACCTGCTGCGGCTGGAGGTCCATGGCGGGCTCCCGGGAACGCCCCATCCTAGCGCCCGGGGATTCCGGGGCTGGTCCCTGGTGTTGACACTTCGTCGGGCCTACCTTGGGGGCCGGCCGTTGCTTGGTACGGTTCCGGAGATCGTTCCGGGACCCCTGGCGGCCCCGGGGGAGGCCATCCGGATGAGACAGCTGCGCATCGACCTTGCAACGTGCGACGAGGGCCGGAAGACCTGCGCCCACGAATGCGAATCCGCCTGCGCGGAGAAGGTGTTCAAGCTGGGCGACCCGGCCAGGGCCGCCCTCCACATCCGGGAGACGGCGGACGGGAAGGGCGTGGCCTACCTCTGCGACCAGTGCGGCGACTGCGTGGTGGTGTGCCCGGCGGAGGCCCTCAAGCGCAACAAGCTCGGGGTCGTGATGCTGGACAAGAGCCTCTGCGTGGGCTGCTACATCTGCATCGGCTTCTGCGAGAAGGAGGTCTTCGAGCGGAACCCCGAATGGGTGACGCCTTACAAATGCACCTCCTGCGGCATCTGCGTGAAGGCCTGCCCCCACGCGGCCCTCGAAATCGTCGATGTCCCCGAACCGGCCTACCGGATCCTCTAACAGCATGCTCACCACGGAGACACGGAGGCCACGGAGGAGGGAACGGGAACAAGGGGAACGCTACACTCCCAGACCTTTTCTCAGTGCTCTCCGTGCCTCCGTGGTGAATCGGTTCTCGAGATAGGAGCTCCCATGATCCAGGTTGTCTTCGATCCCTCCAAGGTGATGGACATCGACATCACGAAGCGCACCGAGTACCACGCGGAACTCGACGCGGCGCGGGCTTCGCGCAAGGTGCTGAAGGAGGTTGCCTTCACGCCCAGCCTGCCCGACAAGGGCTACACCAACCGGACGCTCCATGTGGACGTGGGCAGCCTCGCGGTGGCGGAGAAGCCCGTCACTCAGCAGATGAAGGACATCTTCATCGGCGGCAGGGGCTTCGGCCTCTGGTACCTGTGGCAGGCGGTGACGCCCCAGACCAGGTGGAACGACCCCGAGAACGAGATCGTCATCAGCAGCGGCCCCGTGGGGGGCATCACCCAGTACGCGGGCACGGGCAAGTCGCTGGTGGTGACCCTCTCGCCCCAGACCGAGATCCCCATCGATTCCAACGTGGGCGGCTACTTCGGGCCCCTGCTCAAGTTCTCGGGCTTCGATGCCCTGGAACTGCAGGGCAAGGCGGAGCGCGACCTCATCCTCTTCATTGATGGCCAGAAGGGCCTGATCCGCTTCGAGGAACTGCCCGATGCCCCCGTGGACAGCCACGTGCTGGGCGAGGTGCTCACCCGCCTCTACGCCGAGAACGAGGCAGACCTGGTGAACATCTCCGTGGTGAGCACCGGCGCGGCGGCGGACCACAGCCTCATCGGCATGCTGAACTTCTCGTGGTTCGACAAGCGGCGCGGCTGTGTGCGTTTCAAGCAGGCGGGCCGGGGCGGCATCGGCACCGTGTTCCGGGACAAGCGCCTGCGGGCCCTGGTGTGTCGCGGGCCCCAGGTGAAGGGCGACCTGAACCACCCAGCGGACTTCGAGACGCTGGCCAAGATCGGCGTGAAGTACCACAAGGAGATCCGCGAGAACGATCCCCACCAGTGCATGATGCGGCGCAATGGCACGGCCCACATCGTGGAGATCATGGACGCCTACGACCTGCTGCCAGTCCACAACTTCCAGTACGGCTCCCATCCCGAAACCCACAAGATCGATTCGGCCTACTGGCAGAGCCGCTGCGCCCAGCAGACGGTGGACGGCTGCTGGTACGGCTGCTCCATGGCCTGCGCCAAGGGCGCCGATGGCCTGGTTCTGAAGACGGGCCCCTACCAGGGCCACATGGTGACGGTGGATGGCCCCGAGTACGAGAACGCCGCGGGCCTGGGCTCCAACTGCGGCGTCTTCGATCCGGATGACCTGCTGGAGCTGAACTTCTACTGCGACACCTACGGCATCTGCACCATCACCTGGGGCACCGTCTGCGCCTTCATCATGGAGTGCTACCAGCGGGGCATCCTGAACCTGGAGCGCACGGGCGGCCTGGACCTGAGCTGGGGCAACGCGAAGGCGGACCTGGAGATGATGCACCAGATGGCCCGTGGCGAAGGGTTCGGCCGGATCGCGGGCCTGGGCGTGAAGCGCATGAAGGCGCTCTTCATCGCCAACGGATGGGGCGACCCGCAGCTCATCAACGACATCGGAATGGAGAACAAGGGGCTGGAATACAGCCAGTACTTGTCCAAGGAAAGCCTGGCCCAGCAGGGCGGCTATGCCCTCACCAACAAGGGGCCCCAGCACGACGAGGCCTGGCTGATCTTCATGGACATGGTGAACAAGCAGTTGCCCACCTTCGAGGACAAGGCGGAAGCCCTCTACTACTTCCCCCTCTTCCGCACATGGTTCGGCCTCAACGGCTTCTGCAAGCTCCCCTGGAACGACGTGGTGCCCAAGGGCAACGCCCAGCAGCCGGAGCCCCACAAGATCCCGGAGCACGTGCAGAACTACGTGGACCTCTTCAGCGCCACCACCGGCGTGAAGATCGACAAGGAAGAACTGATCAACCAGTCGGCCCGGGTCTACAACTTCCAGCGGGTCTTCAACATCCGCATGGGCAAGGGCCTGCGCCAGCACGATGCCGCCCCCTACCGCAGCCTGGGGCCCGTGACGGAGGAGGAGTACCTCAGCCGTCAGGAGCGCTACGACGGCCAGCTCCGTACGGAACTGAGCCTGGATCCTGATGCCATGACCCTCCAGGAGAAGATGGCCGCCCACCGGCAGTGGCGCACGGGCCGCTTCGAGAAGCTCATGGACGTGGTCTACGCCCGCCGGGGCTGGACCCGGGACGGCGTGCCCACCTACGCCCGCCTGAAGGAACTGGGCATCGACTTTCCCGAAGTGCTGGAGGTGGTGCGACCGCTGCTGGGCGATCCCGCATGATCCGGGTCAACGGCGATCCCCTGGACTGGCGGGAAGGCCTCACCGTCCAGGGGATCCTCGAAGCCCGGAACTACCGGTTTCCCCTGATCATCGTGACGGTGAATGGCCAGGTCATCGCCAAGCCCGACTACGGAACCACCCGGGTGCCCGAGGGCGCCGAGGTGCAGGTGCTCCACCTCATCAGCGGGGGGTGATGTGATCCTTTCCCGCTAGGGGCCTGCCCTAGACTGGAAACCGGCCGGAACCGGCCCCTCGGGGTGGTTCCGGCCTTCTGTGTACGCCAACCCATGCCGCGCCTCCGGCGCGCCTTCTTCCAGGTGTCCCATGTCCACCCCCAAGCTCGGCAACCCCGCCGTTGTTGGCCTCGCAGGCTTCGGCCTCACCACCCTCGTCCTCCAGTTCCACAACCTGGGCCTCTGCGGCCTGGGGCCGGTCTTCGCCCTGGCGGTGATCTTCGGTGGTGCCGCCCAGCTCTACGCGGGCTTCCAGGAGATGAAGGTGGGCAACAACTTCGGTTTCTGCGCCTTCACGGGCTACGGCGCCTTCTGGATCTCCTTCGCGCTGATCCTGGTGTCCAAGCGCTACGGCATCTTCCCGGCGGAGGGCAACGATGTGGGCTGGTTCCTCATCGCCTTCACGCTGTTCACGGCCATCCTCTGGGGCGCCTCCCTGCGTGTCCACAAGGCGATGGCGATCACCTTCAGCCTGCTGCTGATCGGTTTCATCCTGCTGGACCTGGAGCATTTCGGCTTCCCTGGCCTGAAGACCCTCGCGGCACTGGAGCTGATCCTCTGCGCCCTGAGCGCCCTCTACATGATGGCCCACGTGATCTACCTGGACCTGGCGGGCAAGGATGTCTTTCCCGTGGGCACGCCCTGGGTGCGCTGATTTGACCCTGCCCGAGGAAGGGCGCCATGCTGAAAAGACGCGGCCTTGGCCGCGTCTTTTCCATACGGAGGTGCCATGGGTCTGTTCAACGCTGCTTCCTGGGATGCCTTCCTGCAGTGGATGGGGAAGACCGGGTGGCACAAGCTCCAGAAGCTGGGGCTGGTCCTGATCACCTGCTTTCTGCTCCTCTGGGCCATTCGACTGGTGGGGCGGGCCGTCCGCCGGGCGGTGGATGACGGCAAGGAGGGGGTGACCTCCGAAGCGGAGCGCCGGGCGGACACCCTGGCTTCGGTGCTCAACCATGTGGCCTGGGTGGTGGTGGCCGTCTTCTTCGTGCTGACCAGCCTCCAGGAGTTCGGCATCAACGTGGGGCCCTTGATCGCGGGCGCCGGCATCGCCGGTGTGGCCCTGGGGTTTGGCGCCCAGAGCCTGGTCAAGGATTGGATCAGCGGCTTCTTCCTGCTCATGGAGAACCAGTTCGGGGTGGGCGACATCATCAGCGTGGACGACAAGCACGCGGGCGTGGTGGAGCGCATGACCCTCCGCATCACCCAGCTGCGGGACACCGAAGGCCGGGCCCACTACATCCCCAACGGCTCCATGGTGCGGGTGGTGGTGATGTCCAAGGAGTTCGCCCGGGCCTTGGTGGATGTGGACGTGGCCTACGATGCGGACCTGGATGCGGCGATGGAGCTGCTGAAAACGGAAGGGGCCCGGCTGGTGCAGGACCTCCCGGAATCGGCCCTGGAGCCCACGGAGGTGCTGGGCGTGAACCAGCTGGGGGGCAGCGGCATCACCATCCGAACCCTTACCAAGACCGCCCCAGGCAAGCAGTGGGAGGTGGCCCGGGAATTCCGGCGCCGCATCGTCCTGGCCTTCCGGGAGGCGGGCATCGAGATCCCGTTCCCCCAGCAGGTGGTGCACCACCGGAACCGGCAGGCCTGATCCGCTGGAACGCCAGGGCGCCGAGCGGCAACGCAGGAGGGTTGGCTCCCTGCAGGGGCCTTGCCCTGGCCTGCTATCCTCGCCCCATTCCACCTCGTCGGAGTTCCCATGGGTGATCCCGTCTTCTGGCACCGCCTCCAGTTCGGCTTCACGGCCTCGTTCCACTACATCTTTCCCCAGCTCACCATGGGACTGGCGCTGCTCATCGCGGTGTTCAAGTACCTGGGGCTCCGGACCGGCGAAGCGGTCTACAACGATGCGGCTCGTTTCTGGATCCGGGTCTTCGGCATCAACTTCGCCATGGGCGTGGTGACGGGCATTCCGCTGGAATTCCAGTTCGGCACCAACTGGGCCCGCTTCAGCAGCTACTCCGGCGGGGTCATCGGCCAGACCCTGGCCATGGAAGGCATGTTCGCCTTCTTCCTGGAGAGCAGCTTCCTGGGCCTGCTGATCTGGGGCGAAAAGAAGATCAGCCCGCGCCTGCACTTCATCGCAGCCCTGGCGCTCTTCGTGGGCAGTTGGCTGTCCGGCTACTTCATCATCGCCACCAACGCCTTCATGCAGCATCCCGTGGGCTACACGCTGGGTCCCGACGGCACGCTGCAGATCGCGAGCTTCTGGCGCTTCCTCCTGAACCCCTGGGCCATCGTGCAGTACCTCCACAACATGATGGGCGCCGTGGTGACGGGCGCCTTCGTGATGGCGGCGGTGGGAGCCTTCTGGACCCTCAAGGGGCTCCATCAGCCCGTGGCGCGCCTCAGCCTGAAGGCCGGGGTCATTGCGGGCCTGCTGGGCAGCCTGCTGGTGGCCTTCCCCACCGGAGACCTGCAGGGGAAGCTGGTGGCCAAGCATCAGCCTGTGGCCCTGGCGGCCATGGAAGGGCGCTTCGAGAGCGGCCCCTACGCGGAGCTGAACCTCATCGGCCAGCCCAATGTGCCCGAGGGCAAGATCGACAATCCCATCCGCCTGCCTGGGCTCCTCAGCTTCATCGCCTATGGCTCGTTCAGCGCCGAGGTGAAGGGACTCAACGACTTCCCCCGGGACCAGTGGCCCACCAGCATCGAACTGCTCTACTACGGCTTCCACATCATGGTGGGACTCGGAACCTTCTTCATCCTGCTCATGGGGCTTTCGAGCCTCCAGCTCTGGCGCAGGAAGCTGGAGCAGACCCGCATCCTGCTTTGGGTGCTGGCCTTCGCGTTCCCCTTCCCCTTCATCGCCAACACGGCGGGATGGATGACGGCGGAGCTGGGCCGCCAGCCCTGGCTCATCTACGGCCTGATGCGCACCAGCGAGGGCACCAGCCATCTGGTCCACGGCGGCCAGACGGTGTTCACCCTCATCGGGTTCGCCGGGATCTACTTCGTGCTGGGCGTCCTCTACCTCTACCTGATGATCCGGGAAGTGGCCCACGGGCCCGCCTCCCACGGCGTGGCGCACTGAGGAGGCTGTCATGGAAACACTCTGGTTCTGGCTGGTCTCCGTTATCTCGGCATCCCCGGCGGGGATGCGCGAGACCTCCCTTCTCGGGCTGAATCGCATGAAGCTGGGGGTCTCACATGGTTGAGCTCTGGTTCTGGCTGGTCTCCGTTATGGTCGCCATCTATGCCGTGATGGACGGCTTCGATTTCGGCGCGGGCATCCATCACCTCACCGCCGCGAAGACCAACGAGGAGCGTCGCACCATCCTGGCGGCCATCGGCCCCCTGTGGGACGGCAACGAGGTCTGGCTGCTGGCGGGCGGGGGCGCCATGTTCCTGGCCTTCCCCCGGGTGCTGGCGGCGGGCTTCTCCGGCTTCTACCTGGCCTTCTTCATGGTGGTCTGGGCCCTCATTCTGAGGGGCATCGCCATCGAGTTCCGCAGCCACGTGCAGGACGGCATCTGGCGTTCGTTCTGGGATGGGACCTTCGGCTTCGCCTCCACCCTGCTTCCGGTGCTGCTGGGCGCGGCCCTGGGCAACGTGATCCGCGGAGTGCCCCTGGATGGTACCGGCTACTTCAACATCCCCCTCTTCACCCACTTCGGAACGGCGAATCCCGTGGGCGTCCTCGACTGGTACACGGTGCTGGTGGGTGTGTTCGCGCTGGTGACCCTGGCCCTGCACGGTGCGCTCTTCCTGGCCTGGAAGACGGAAGGCCCCGTCCATGACCGGGTGGCCCGCCGGGCTCTGCCCTTGTGGATCGCCGTGATCGGGATATGGATCGTGGCCACCCTGGCCACCCGCGCCGTGAACCCCGGTCTTTTCGCGGGTTTCGCCAAGGCGCCGCTGGCCTGGTTCTTCCTCCTGGTCTACCTGGCCGGGCTGGCCCTGGCCTTCTGGGGCCTGCGGAAAGGCCGCTGGCTGCTGGCCTTCCTGGGCTCCGGCGCCTTCATCCTGGGCCTCCTGGCGGCCACCGCCGCCAGCGTGTTCCCGGTGATGCTGGGCTCCACGCTGGATCCCAAGTTCAGCCTCACCGCCTACAACAGTTCCGTAGGGGCCCATGGCCTCCGCACGGGACTGGTCTGGTGGTTCATCGGCTTCCCCATCGTGCTGGGCTACTTCGCCCTGCTGTTCCACATCCACCGGGGCAAAGCCAAGGCCGCCGCCGAAGGCGAAGGCTACTGAGCCGGCACGCTACCGCAACGCGCCCCGGAGCGATCCGGGGCGCTTCGCTTCAGAAGCCCGCGTGCTCGGTGCGGTGGATGATCTCCTCCTGCAGGGCGGCGGAGCAGTCCACGAAGTAGTCGGAGTAGCCCGCCACCCGCACGATGAGGTCCCGATGGCGCTCCGGGTGGGCCTGGGCCTTCCGCAGGGTCTCGGCCCGCACCACGTTGAACTGAACATGGTGGCCGTCGAGGCGGAAGTAGGTGCGCACCAGGGCCAGCAGCTGGTCGATGCCCGCCTCGCCCTCCAGCAGGGCGGGCGTGAACTTCAGGTTCAGTAGGGTGCCGCCGGTCTTCACGTGGTCCATCTTGGCGGCGCTCTTCAGCACGGCCGTGGGGCCGTTGCGATCCGCGCCCTGCACGGGGCTGATGCCCTCGGAGAGCGGCTCGCCCGCCTTGCGGCCATCCGGCGTCGCGCCGCAGACCTGGCCGAAATACACGTGGCAGGTGGTGGGCAGCATCTCCAGGCGGTAGGTGCCGCCCTTGGCGCTGGGGCGGCCGTCGATGGCCTCGAAGAGGAAGCGGAAGGCCCGCACCATCAGGTCGTCGGCGCGGTCATCGTCGTTGCCGTACTTGGGGAGCTTGTTCAGGAGCCGCTGGCGCAGCGCCTCCTGGCCCGCGAAGTCCGCGTCCAGGGCGGCCACCAGATCGGGGAGGGCCAGATCCCGGCGTTCGAAGACCAGCTCCCGCAGGGCCGCGAAGCTGTCCGTGAGGCTCCCGATGCCCACGGCCTGGATGAAGACGTTGTTGTACCGGGCACCGCCGGCGTTGTAGTCCTTCCCCGTGCGGATGCAGTCGTCCGTGAGCACCGAGAGGAAGGGCGCGGGCATGCGGGTGGCGTACATCCGCTCGATCACCTGGTTGCCCGCGATCTTGAGGTCCAGGAAATGCCGGGTCTGCGCCTCCCAGGCCCGGACGAGGTCGTCGAAGGTCTGGAACCCGGCCGGATCGCCGGTGCGGGGTCCCAGCTGAGCGCCGGCGCGGGGATCGCGGCCATCGTGGAGGGCGAGTTCCAGCATCTTGGCCAGGTTGAAGTAGCCCGTGAGGATGTAGGCCTCCTTGCCGAAGGCGCCCACCTCCACGCAGCCCGAGCAGCCGCCGGCCCGGGCATCCTCCAGCGACTTGCCCTGGCGCAGCTGCTCCTCCACCACGGCATCGGCGTTGAAGAGGCTCGGGAAGCCGTAGCCCTTGCGGATGACCTTGAGGGCCGCCTTCACCACGTGGTCCGGCGTCTTGCGGCTCACCTGCACGTTGTTGCTGGGCTGGAGCAGGTGCAGTTCTTCGATCACCTCCAGCAGGAGGAGGGTCACGGCGTTGCTGCCGTCGCTGCCGTCGGGCCTCAGGCCCGCGAGGTTGAGGTTCGCGAAGTCCGTGTAGGTGCCGCTCTCGGCGGCCGTGACGCCCACCTTGGGTGGGGCCGGGTGGTTGTTGAACTTCACGAAGAAGCACTCGAGAAGCTCCTTGGCGGCCTCCCGGGTGAGGGTGCCGTCGGTCAGGCCCTTCCCGTAGAAGGGCCCCAGGTGCTGGTCCAGGTGCCCGGGGCTGAAGGCATCCCAGCCGTTGAGCTCCGTGATCACGCCCAGGTGGCAGAACCAGTAGGCCTGCAGGGCCTCCTGGAAGTCCCGGGGTGCCTCCGCCGGCACCCGGCGGCAGACCTCCGCGATGCGGCGCAGCTCTGCGGCCCGCTCCGGAGGCGCCGCCAGGGCCATCCGATCGGCCAACTCGGCGTGGCGCTCGGCGAAGCGGATCGTCGCCTCGCAGGCGATGCGCATGGCGCGGAGCTGCTCGCGCTTATCGGCGGCCTCCGGATCGCCGAGGAAATCCAGCCGGTTCTCGGCGGCGTCGATGTCCGCCATGAAGTCCCGCAGACCGCGGTCATAGATCTTGCCATCCAGCACCGTGTGGCCCGGGGCGCGCTGCTCCATGAATTCGGTGAACACCCCGGCCTCGTAGGCGGCGTGCCAATCAGGGCTCAGCGTCTCCCAGAGCTGGTCGCGCAGGGAGCGGCCCCGCCAGTAGGGGATGACCTCCCGCGCGTAGAGGTCGATCATCTCCGGCGGCACGCGGTAGCTCGTCTTGGGCCGGGTGTCGAGGATGCGCAGGTCCTCCACCGAGTGGCAGGTGAGCTCGGGGTAGGTGGGCAC
>MWBB01000040.1 GCA_002068835.1 Acidobacteria bacterium ADurb.Bin340
TTGTAGGTCAGCGTGAACGCGCCCTTGGCGTCGACCTTCGCCGTCGCCGCCTTCGCCTTGACCCACTTCTTGCCGACCTTGAGCTCGATCTTGACCGCGACCTTGGCTCCGGCCAGGGCGGGGAGCGGGCCGGCCGTGCCGGTGATCTTCACCGGTTTCTTCACCTTCACGCTGGCCGGCGCCACCTTGAGCGTCATCGTGGTGGTGACCACCGGCGCGGGAACGCCGTGGCAGCCCGGGGTGCTGGCACAGGACTGCGGTGCAGACGTGTGCGTGGCGTTCGCTGTCAGTATGCTCGAGGTGCCTCCGTGCCACGAGACGCACGACGCCGGCGTCACGCCTCCGGGGCTGAACCCGCCCGTGTGACAGGTGGTGCAGCCTGCACCCTTGTGCGCATCCTTGTTGTGGAAGTCGTCGCCGGACGACTGGGCGTGGCAGCCGCTCTGCATGCAGGTGGTGAAGGTCTTCTGGGCGCTCGCCGGCGCGGCCAGAACGGCGAACGCGACGGCCGCCGCCAGTACCGTCAGCGCGACCACAGCGAGTGCGAGCGTGAGTCACCCGCGGTGTGCGTGCACGATCCCCATACGTCTCCTCAGGTCGGTTTCTCGGTCGGAATCGATTGCCGGGACGCACTCTACCAGTCCGAACACATCGAACCAACCGCACCGGGGAGGGACGGGTGACGCACAGGCCCTCCCCGCCCGCACAGGGTCCCGCGGAGGAGCGGCGAACATACCGACGCAGCGAGGCAGTGAGACGACGGGAGCTTCAGTGCACGGGGAGAAGACGAGGCAGCGTGTGTTCCTGACGTTCGCGGCAGACGACCTCCCCCTGGCGCGCCCCGTGACCGCCCGCCTCCGCGCCGCCGGGACCGTCGTCTTCGACCAGGCGTTGACGGGAGGACCCTTCGTCAGCGCGCGCGGCGAGATCATCCGCGCCAGCCTCCTGGCCAGGCTGCGCCGCTGCACGAGCGCCCTCTGTCTGTACGGAGCCCGCACGCACGAGGACGACTGGGTCCGCTGGGCGCTCACGTCGGCGACGGAGCTCGAGCTGCCCCTGTTCGGCGCCGCCCTGACGCCTCACCACGCCCGGGACGCCGAGCGCCTGCTCGTCAGGCTCGGCGCGGAACTGCTCCCCCTGGACAGCGACCACATCGTTGCGTGCGCGGAGGCGGCCGGCCCGGCGCGGGATCCCCGCCCCGTCGACGTGACCACCATCGCCGAGGCGCTCCACCTCATGCGCCACTCCAACCGCTGAGCCGCACGCGTGTCCCCACGACCGGTCATCATCACGGCGGCCCTGACCGGCTCCCGCATCACCAAGGAGCAGACGCCGGCGATCCCCATCACGCCGGCGGAGATCGCCGCCGAGGGCGTCGCGGCGTGGCGGGCCGGCGCGGCGGTCCTCCACATCCACGTACGCGACGCCGCCGGGTCAGGCGCCCAGGACATGGATGCCTTCGGGCACGTGACCGAGGTGCTGCGCGCCGAGACGGACGCCGTCCTCTGCCTCACCACCAGCGGCATCCCGGGCAGGAACCTGCCGGTCGCGGAGCGTCTCGCGCCTCTGGCGCTGCGGCCGGAGATGGCGAGCTTCGATGCCGGGACCATCCGCATGGACGCCGGCATGTTCGTCAACGAACCTGGATTCCTCGACGCCCTGGCCGACGAGGCCCGCGCCCAGGGCGTCAAGCTGGAGCTCGAGTGCTTCACGCACGAGATGATCGCCACGGCACTGCGCTACCACGCGGGCGGCAGGATCCCCGCGCCACTGCACTTCCAGTTCGTCACCGGCACGCGGTACGGGATGCCGGCCACGGCGGCCGCCCTGGTCGCGGCGGTCGCCATGCTCCCGGAGGGCTCCACCTGGTCGGTGATCGGGGTCGGACGCGCGCAGACGCCCATGGCCATGCTCGCCCTGGCCATGGGCGGGCACGTGCGCGTCGGGCTGGAGGACAACATCTACTACCGGTACCGGGAGCTCGCGCGCGGCAACGCCCAGCTGGTGGAACGGGTCGTGCGCCTCGCCGACGAGATCGAACGCCCGGTGGCGGACGCCGCACAGGCGCGCCGCCTGCTGGGCCTCGTGGAGGCGACGGACTGAGCAGCCCGTTGTGCTACCCGGCGCGCCGGCGGGTACAAGCTCAACAAGCGACGCCCCGAAGGAGGTTGCGTGTCCGCCACGAGCGCTCCGGGTGGCTCCGGGAAGAACGCCCCCACCGCCGAGTTCGTCCGCTCCCTGCCCAAAGCCGAGCTGCATCTGCACATCGAGGGCACGCTCGAGCCCGAGATGCTCCTCGCACTCGGACGCCGCAACGGAGTCGCTCTGCGCTGCTCCACGGCGGAGGAGTGTCGCGCGCAGTACCACTTCGACGACCTCCAGGACTTCCTCGACCTCTACTTCGAGGGCGTGCGGGTCCTGGTCGGGGAGCAGGACTTCCGCGACCTCACGACCGCGTACCTGGACCGCGTCGCCGCCGACGGCGCGCGGCACGTGGAGGTCTTCTTCGACCCGCAGAGCCACGTCACGCGCGGGGTCCCGTTCGCCGACGTCGTCGCCGGCATCGCCGGTGGGCTGCGTGACGGCGAGAAGGAGCACGGCATCAGCTGGCGGCTGATCATGTGCTTCCTGCGCGACAGGCCCGTCGCCGAGGCGATGGAGATGCTGGACCTGGCCCTCGACCATCGCGACGTGATCACCGGGGTCGGGCTCGACTCCGCCGAGCTCGGTCACCCTCCGGCGGACTTCGCCGAGGTGTACGAAAGGGCACGGGCGGCGGGCCTGGTCGCGGTCGCGCACGCCGGCGAGGAGGGCCCGCCCGAGTACATCGCCGAGGCCCTCGAGGTGCTGGGAGTCCGGCGGATCGATCACGGCGTGGCAGCTGTCGGCGACCCTGCACTCCAGCGGCTGCTCGCCGCACGCGGGATCGCCCTCACGATGTGTCCGCTGAGCAACCGCGCCCTGCAGGTGACACCCGACCTCTCCCGGCATCCGCTCAAAGAGCTGCTCGACGCCGGCGTCCTCGTGACGATCAACTCGGACGACCCCGCCTACTTCGGCGGCTACCTGCTGGAGAACTACCTCGCCGCGCAGCGGGCGCTCGGCTTGAGCCGGGCCGACCTCGTCCGCCTGGCGCGCAACTCGCTCACGGCCTCGCTGCTCCCCGAAGCGCGCAAGGCCGAGCTCGTCGCCGAGCTGGAGCGGGTCGCGACCCGGGACTGACGCCCATCCGGGTCACCGCCGCGCACCTCGGGCACCGCGACGAGGGCGTGAAGACGACCTCAGGCGGGCATGCAGGGGGCGAGGACACGTGTGCCGCGACTGCGCGTGGCGCCGGGAGGCTCGTCGGGACGTCCGCGCTCCCGGCCTGAGATGCGCCCCTCAGGCGCGGCACTGAAGGTCCGCAGCGTAGCGGCCGATACCTGCACGTGCAGGAAGCACGAGACGCATGCGGAACAGGGCAACGAGCGCCGACCGCAGCGTACGGCATCGAGGAGGAGACCGATGGAATACGAATACAACTATGACGTGGGTGGAGGCCTGTTCGCAGGCGTGATGATCGTCATGTGGCTCATCGGCATCGTGTTCGCCGTGCTGACGATCGTCGGGCTCTGGAAGACCTTCAGGAAGGCCGGCCTCCCGGGGTGGGCGGCCATCGTCCCCTTCTACAACGAGTACAACGTCGTCAAGATGTCGAACCGCCCGTTGTGGTTCTTCTGGGCGATGCTCGCCGGCAGCCTGCTGGCGTGGATCCCGGTTTTGGGCTGGCTCCTGGTCCTCGGGGTCTTCGTGCTGTGGGTCTTCGTCGCGCTCGACGTCGCCGCGAACTTCGGCCAGGGGACCGGGTTCGCGATCCTGCTGATCATCTTCCCGATGATCATGTTCCTCGTCCTCGGGTTCGGGCCGGCGCAGTTCAACCGCATCGCCGCGCCGGAGTCGGCCGGCTTCGGCGCCCCGCCCATGCCGGCCGGCGGCAGCTACACCGCCGCTCCGCCGGCTCCGCCGACGCAGGCCTACGCCGCCCCACCGGCTCCGCCGGCCACGCCGCCGCAGGCGCCGGCCCAGGCTGCGGCCCCGGCGGCTCCCGTGACGCCGCCGGCAGCCGCCCCGACGGCTCCCGTGACTCCGTCGACCGCCGCGCCCACGACGCCTGTGACGCCGCCGGTGACGCCGCCCGCGGGCGACGAGACGCAGGTCACCCAGAGCGCCCCGGAGGCGGGTTCGTCGACCCCGGAGGCCCCGCCCCCCGCCGTGCCCGAAGACTTCCTGGAAGCCATGGGACAGATGAAGGGCCTGAAGCGAGCCAAAGAGCTCCCCCTGGACTCGGCCAAGACCCCACCGGCTCCTCCATCGCCTGCGGAAGAGCGCCCCTCTGAACCCAGGCCGCAGCCCGTGGAATCAGCGGCCCCGGAGCCTGCTGCACTTCAGCCTGCAGAGCCCGAGCCCTCCGGACCCGCCCGCATCCACCTGGCTGCCGGCATGGCCATCGAGGTCGATGGCGGCCTGGATCTGCGCGGGCACAGCCGAGCGGATGCTCTCGAACGCCTCGCGGAACGGATCCAGGATGGTGTCTTTCTGGGGTGGCGGACCTTCCATGTCCATCTGGGTTCTTCGGAGGACCTGCAGGAAGCCTTCCTTGACTTCCTCGCCTCCCCAACCGCCCGCGCCACCCTTGTCCGCTATGCCCAGGCCCCCGTCCCCATGGGCGGAACCCAGGCCTGGATCCTCTACTTCGCGCCCGCTCCCGGGCCGCGCCCGGAGGCCCCATGAGCCTGCTTGCCATCGGAAGCGTCGCCTTCGACGATCTGGAAACCCCCTTTGGCGTTCGCGAACGCCTGCTGGGAGGGTCCGTCAGCTACTTTTCCCTGAGCGCCAGCCACTTCCACCCGGTCCAGGTGGTGGCTGTGGTGGGAGAGGATTTCGGCCCCGAGCACCACCAGGTCTTCGAGGGGCGCCCCATCGACCTCTCGGGCCTGGTGCGCAAGCCGGGCCTCAGCTTCCGCTGGAAGGGGGCCTATGGCTACGACCTGAACGAGGCCCGCACCCTGGACACCCAGTTGAACGTGTTCCAGGATTTTCATCCCCATCTGCCAGAGGCCTTCCGCAGCAGTCCCTACCTTTTCCTGGGGAACATCGATCCCGTGCTCCAGCTGGATGTGGTCCGGCAGATGGCCCAGCGTCCCCGATGGGTGGCCCTGGACACCATGAACTTCTGGATCAACGGCGCCCGGGAAGCCCTGAACGCCGTCCTGCAGGAAGTGGACATCCTGCTGGTGAACGAGGCCGAGGCGAGGGCCCTGACCCAGGAGCACAACCTCCTCAAGGTCTACCGCCGGATCCAGGCCTTCGGGCCGAAGTTCCTGGTGGTGAAGCGCGGCGAATACGGCGCCGCCCTCTTCACCCCCGAAGGCGCCTTCGTCGCCCCTGCCTTTCCGCTGGAGGATGTCTTCGATCCGACCGGCGCAGGCGATACCTTCGCCGGCGGTTTCCTGGGCTACCTGGCCTCCCGGGGGCGGATGGATGTGGAAACCCTCAAGGCCGCCGTCCTCCACGGCGCGGTCATGGCCAGCTTCACCGTGGAACAGTTCGGCACGGAAAACCTGCAGAATGTGACCGGATCTGAGATAAAGGGAAGGCTCAAAGCTTTTTCCGACATGATCCGAATCGATGGCCTATAATTCAGCCAGTCTTCCAAGGGGGAACTGATGCTTCAGCGGCGTTGGCTGTCTGTATTCTCGGCTGTGTCCTGCTTCGCCCTGGCACTGGCTGCTCAAGAAGATCCCAAGCCCGTCGCCGATCCGGCCGCCATCATGGAAGCCCGCCCGGGCGAGACCGTGAAGATCCCCGAGCACTGGTCCCGCTGGGCCTACCCCCAGGAAGTCACCCTTCCCGAGAAGTCCCAGCTCTACCTCGTGGTCAAGGGCGACACCCTCTGGGACCTGGGTCAGCGTTTTCTCGGCAATCCCTTCGCCTGGCCGCAGATCTGGGAACAGAACAAGTGGATCAAGGATCCCCACTGGATCTACCCCGGCGATCCCCTCGTCATCCCGGTGGAGAAGCAGGTGATCGCTTCGGCCACCAGCCCCGCCACCGAACCCCCGCCCGAGGTTTCGCGCCTCCGCCCGGATGGCGGCAAGACCATCACCCGTCCCATCCAGACGGAGTACGCCTTCACCTTCCAGGATTTCATCCAGCTCCCCTACCTCGTGCCCCAGGGGGCTGAGGCCCATTTCCAGACCATCGGCGCCCTCCGCATCGCCGAACGCCGCATGCAGGACCGCACCTTCCTCGGGGATGGCGAGGTCATCTACCTGAGCGGCGGCAGCGACCGCGGCGTCAAGGTGGGCGACCGTTTCGTGGTCCTCAAGGTGGCCCAGCGCAAACTGAACCATCCGGATCCCGCCCAGAAGGACGCGATGGGCGATGTGGTCCAGCAGGTGGGCGTGGTGCGCGTCACCCAGGTGAATCCCGCCGGCTCCGTGGCCATCATCGAAAAGAGCATGGATTCCATCGAGGTGGGCTACCACGTGGCGCCCTTCGTGGAGCCCGCCAACCTCGTGGCCACCCTCCGGGCCGACATCAACGGTGCCGTGCCCATCCAGGAGCCTTCGGCCCGCATCATCTTCGCCCGGGACAACCATGAGCACACCGCCAACGGCGAAATGCTGATCATTGACCGCGGATCCAAGGATGGCCTCAAGGTCGGAGAGGTTCTCCTCTGCGCCCGCCGCCAGACCTGGGAAGGCCGCGCCGGCGAGAGCGCGAAAGACCGGGTGGACGAAACCACCACCTTCTACATTGGCCAGGTGGTGGTGGTTCGCACGGAGGAATCCAGCGCCACGGTCCGCATCCTCCGCGCCACCCAGGAGATGCTGGCGGGCGACATCCTCACCCGCTGAAGACGGCACCTTCCCCTGCGCCGGGCCCCTGGGCCCGGCGTTTCCTGTTCAGTCCACCTTCACCAGGCGCAGCACCGACCGCTCCCCCCGGGTGGGCAGGCTGTACGGATGCCGACTGAGGCGCCACCCCTCCGGCGCCTGGCTTTCGGGAGATCCTTTCAAGGCCAGGAAGGGCGCACCCGGTCGACCATGCCGCTGCCACCATCCCAGAAGCAGATCCAGGTCACCCACTGCCTTGGCCGTGCCGACATCCGCCTCCAGCGGCGTCAGCAGTTCCGCCCGGCCGTGGAGAGGACGAAGGTTTGAAAGTCCCAGTTCGAGGGCAGCCTGGCGCACGAACGCCACCTTCTTCCGCGCCTTGTCCAGGGCCACCACCTCGAGATCAGTGCGGGCAGCGGCAAGCACCACCGCCGGAATCCCCATGCCGGTGCCGAAATCCACCACGCGGCCGGGCCCTTGAGGAAGGTGGGGCAGCAGGGCGCAGGCGTCGAGGATCAGTTCTTCGAAGCGGACTTCCAGGGGCAGGGCCGTGAGGGCGTGGGTCCGGTTCCAGCGTTCCAGCAGTTCCAGGAAGGCCTGGACGGTCGGCGCGAGGGCATCGGGAAGAACAGGCTGCATGCCTTGACCTTAGCGACCCCTCCCCCAGGGGCCAAGAGGCAGGCTTCCATCACTAAAAAAAACGCCAGCCCAACACATAAGCATTGACCATGAAGGCTTTTTTCAGGTATTGATCCCATCGAACCCAAACCTCGGGATCTGCCATGCCCCCCAAGCCCCTGCCCTTCAAGATCGATTGGTCAACCCGCTGCACCCTCCGGGGCCCGGCCGAAGGCTCCCTGGGCGAACTGGTCCAGGCCCTGCGGGACCGCCTGGCGCCCCATGCCCTCGGCGTTTCCATCTCCTACGTGGATGACCGCATCATGCGCCGCCTCAACCGCGAGCATCGCGGCATCGATCAGACCACCGATGTGCTGAGCTTCCCTTCCGAGCCCGAAAAAGGCGCCTTCCCGCACCTGGGGGACCTCGTCATCAGCCTGCCCGTGGCGGATCGGATGGCCAAGAAGCTGGGCGTGAGCCGCCGCCGCGAGGTCCAAACCCTCGTCATCCATGGCTTCCTCCACCTCTGCGGATATGACCACGAGAAGGACCAGGGGGAGATGCTGGCCCTTCAAACCACCCTGGAGCGGGAACTGCTCCAGGAGGAACCGCTGCCCATGGCCCTCAAGCGGGGCCGGAAGCCCGGCAGCAAGGTGAAGGTCCAGAAGGATGGAACCCGCGTGGTCGTCACGGGGCGGGCCGCCCAGGCCCTCGTGCAGAAGGAGCAGGCACGCAAGGCCAGGGCCTCCGAGAAGACCAAGACCGCCCGCAAGGTCCGGAAACCTGCACCCCAACCGCACCGGGCCCCGGGACGTCCCCGGAAGTCCGCCACCCCGGACCCGCCCCCCGGACTTCGGCATCGCTCGCATCTCCGGAGGGCACGAGACCCGCAGCGGGGTCATCGCCTGAACCGGCCCTCGAAAGGCTCCGGTCCACGGGGTAAAATGGCCATTTGGCCTGCAGGCCCTCCCTTGGAGTTCGCGTGATCAATCTGTTGATGGGCCTGGGCCTCGCGCTCATCGTGATTCTGACCTTGACCCTCCTCAAGATCAGACTGTGGCTGGGTATCCCCCTGGGCCTGGTCGCCGGCACGGCCCTTTTCATCTGGCTGGGGCGCAAGGTCCAGAACGAACTGGAACGGCTCTTCACCCGGGCCGGGGATCTGCTCAAGAAGCAGCAGTGGGAGCCCGCCATCGCCGTGATGAAGGAGGGCTACAAGCTGGCTCCCCGACAATTCATGGTGAAAGGCACGCTGGATGGCCAGATCGGAGTCATCCAGTATCTCCGCCGGAAGACCGATGTGGCCGAACCCCTCCTGCAATCCGCCAGCATGCAGCACTACGTCGCCAAGACCATGCTTGCCATCCTGCAGTGGCAGCGGGGCGAGAAGAAGAAGGCCAAGGCCACCTTCGATCTGGCCCTGAAGGCCGGAAAGAAGGAGAGCCTCCTCTACGGCGTCTACGCCTACGTGCTCTGCGAGATGAAGGAGCGCGATGCCGCCATCGAGGTGCTCAACCGCGGGCTGAAGGTTTGCAAGGACGACGACCGCCTCCTGCAGAACCGCAACCTGCTGCAGAACGGCAAGGCCATGAAGATGAAGGTGTATGGGGAGCAGTGGTACCAGTTCATGCTCGAGCGCCCCATGCTCCGCCAAGAGCCCCCGCCCTACGCGCGGGTTTCCAAACGCGCCCTGCGGGGCTGATCCCACGCATTCCACGACCTACAGGAGTTTCCATGTCCGGCCACAACAAATGGTCCACCATCAAGCACAAGAAGGGCGCCCTGGATGCCAAGCGAGGCAAGCTCTGGACGAAGATCCTGAAAGAGATCACCGTGGCCGCCAAGCTGGGAGGCGGCGATATCAACGCCAATCCCCGCCTGCGCCTCGCCGTGGACCAGGCCAAGGCCGCCAACATGCCCAAGGACAACTTCGAGCGGGCCATCAAGAAGGGCACGGGCGAGTTGGAAGGCGTCACCTACGAGGAAGTGAGCTACGAAGGCTACGGCCCCGGCGGCGTGGCCATCCTCATCGAAGCCATGACGGACAACAAGAACCGCACCACGCCGGAGGTCCGCAGCTACTTCGCCAAGTTCGGCGGCGACCTGGGCGCCATGGGCAGCGTGGCCTACCTCTTCTCCAAGCAGGGGCAGATCGTGCTGGAAGGCGACCTGGCCGAGGACAAGGTGATGGAAGTGGCCCTGGAGGCTGGTGCCGATGATGTGGCCCTGGATGGCGATGCCTGGGTGATCAAGACCGCCCCCGAGAGCTACCAGGCGGTCAAGGATGCGGTGGATGCCGCGGGCCTGCCCGTGATCGAAGCCAAGCTCATCATGGCCCCCAGCACCAGCGTCCAGTTGGGCGAGGACAAGCTGAAGAGCTTCCTCAAGCTCATCGACCTGCTGGAAGACAACGACGATGTGCAGAACGTCTGGCACAACGCCGAGTACGACGAACCCGAGGAATAGGCCCGCGCCTGGATGCGAGAAGGCCCGGCGCAAGCCGGGCCTTCGCACGTACCGGGGATCGCTACTGCTTGGCGTTCTTCGGGGTGCCATCCGCCGCGAGGTACTTGTCGGGGTTGGCGGCGAGCTTCTTGTCGCAGCCCTTGCAGCACAGGAAGTATTCCTGGCCGCGCACCACCACCTTGGGGCTCTTGGCAGGGTTCACCTTGCCACCCATGACCGGGCAGTGGGTGTTGGTGGCGGGCTTCGGGGCGTCGGGGGCGACCACCGCGAGGGTGGCGGTCAGCAGGAGGGCGCTCAGCATGGGGACTCCAGGGTCAGGGTTTTGCGGGTTGTTTGCCGCCCTTGGCATTCTTCGGGGTGCCATCCTTCTCGAAGTACTTGTCCGGGTCCTTGGCGATCATGGCCGCACAGTGCTTGCAGCAGGCCCGATAGGCCTTGCCCTTCACCACCACGGTGGGACTCTTCTCCGAAACGACTGAACCGCAGCCGGGGCAGGCGGGATTCTCAGCAACGGGCGCTGCCGGGGGGGCCGCGAGGCACGCGAGGGCGAGCATCCAGGGCAGCATGGGACCTCCTTGGCATCATGGCCCGGCCACCCGGGCCTCTGCCGCCGAAGGGTAATCCCCTGAAGGCCCCTCCGGTAGGGATTTCACCTTCCAGAGGTAGTACACCGCCGGGTACACGAGGAGCTCCAGCATGAAGCTGGTGGCCAGGCCGCCCACCATGGGCGCGGCGATGCGCTTCATGAGGTCCGCCCCGCTGCCCGTGCTCCACATGATGGGCAGCAGCCCCACGAAGGCCGCCATCACCGTCATGGCCTTGGGCCGGATCCGCTTCACGGCGCCATGCACGATGGCCTCCACGAGATCCGCGCGGTTCCGGAGCCGACCTTCCCGGTGCGCCTCCTCCAGGCTCAGATCCAGGAAGAGCATCATGAAGACGCCCGTCTCCGCATCCAGCCCCAGCAGGGCGATGAGCCCCACCCACGCGGCCACGCTCAGGTTGTAGTCGAGGAGCCAGAGCAGCCAGAAGGCGCCAACGGCGCTGAAGGGCACGCTCAGCACCACGATCCAGGTCTTGGCGGCGCTCCGGGTGTTCATCCAGATGAGCCCGAAGATGAGCAGGAGCGTCAGCGGCAGGATGAGGGTGAGCCGCTGCTGCACCCGCAGCATGTTCTCGAACTGCCCCGACCAGGTGAGGCTGTAGCCGGGCGGCAACTGCAGGCTCTCCACCGCCGCCTTGGCCCGCTTCACGTAGGTGCCCACATCGGTCTGGGCCGTGTCGAAATCCAGGAGCACATAGCCGTTGAGCAGCCCGTTCTCGTTGCGCACCATGGCCGGGCCTTCCACGGTCCTGAGGTCCGCGATCTCGCCCAGGGACACGGTCCCTCCGCCGGGCAAGGGAACCAGCAGCCGGGCCAGGGCGTCGGGACTCTCGCGGTACTCCCGGGCATAGCGCACATTCACGGGGAAGCGCGCGCGCCCGTCGAAGGCCACCGTCTGGTTGTCGCCGCCGATGGCGGTCATCACCAGCATGTTGGCCTCCTCCACGGACAGGCCGTAGCGGGCCAGGCGCTCCCGCTTCAGCTCGATGTCCAGGAAGTAGCCCATCGCCGTGCGCTCCGCGAAGGCGCTGCGGGTGCCGGGCACCTTCGACAGGAGGCCCTCCGCCTCCACGGCCAGGCGCTCGATCACCGCCAGGTCGGGGCCGTTGATCTTCAGGCCCACGGGTGTGCGGATGCCGGTGGAGAGCATGTCGAGGCGCGCCTTGATGGGCATCGTCCAGGCGTTAGGCAGGGCCGGCAGGCGCACGGTGGCGTCCAGCTCCCGGATGATGTCGTCATAGGTGATGCGGTCCCGCCAGAAGGGCCGCAGGATCCCCTTCAGCCACTCCGGCGCCCAGCCCGAGAACCAGCGGGGGTGCTCCCGCCACTGCGCCTCCGGCTTCAGCAGGATCACCGTTTCCATCATGGAGAAGGGCGCCGGGTCCGTGGCCGTGTCGGCCCGCCCAGCCTTGCCGAAGACCTGGGCCACTTCGGGCACCTGCTTGATGAGGCGGTCCTGCACCTGCAGGATACGCATGGCCTCGGTCTGGCTGAGGCCCGGCAGGGTGCTGGGCATGTAGAGGATCGTGCCCTCGTTGAGGGGCGGCATGAACTCGCTGCCCAGCTTCAGGTAGATGGGGATGGTGGCCACCACCATCAGCACCGCCACCGCGATGGTGGCCTTCGCATGGCGGATCACGAAGCGGCAGGGGCCGTCGTAGATCCGATGCATGAAGCGGCTCACCGGATGCTTCTCCTCCGCGTGGTAGGTTCCCACCAGGGCGCCGCTGAGCAGCTTGGCCAGCCAGCGCGGCCGGAACATGAACGGATCCATGCGGGTGAACATCATGCGCATGGCCGGATCCAGCGTGAGCGCCAGCACCGCGGCGATGGCCATGGCCAGGTTCTTGGAGTAGGCCAGCGGCTTGAAGAGGCGGCCCTCCTGGTCCACCAGCGTGAAGATGGGGATGAAGCTCACCGCCACCACCAGCAGGCTGAAGAAGACCGAGGGGCCCACCTCCAGCAGGGCCTGGAGGCGCACCTGATGGAAGTCGCCGGGCCGGCCCTCGTCGTTCCAGATCTGCAGCTTCCGGTACGCGTTCTCCACCTCCACGATGGCGCCATCCACCAGCACGCCCACGCTGATGGCGATGCCGGCGAGGCTCATGAGGTTGGCGTTCTGCCCCAGGGCCAGCATGGGAATGAAGGCCAGGGCCACGGACACCAGGATGGTGACGATGGGCACCACCGCCGAGGGGATGTGCCAGAGGAAGAGCAGGATCACCAGGGAGACGATGATCATCTCCTCGATGAGCTTGTGCGTGACTGTTCCGATGGATTCTTCGATGAGGGTGCTGCGGTCGTAGACCTCCACCACCTCCACCCCCTCGGGCAGGCCCTTCTTCAGCTCGCCGAGGCGTTCCTTCACCGCCTCGATCACGCTCAGGGCGTTCTCGTTCTGGCGCATCACCACGATGCCGGAGACCGCATCCCCTTCGCCGTTGAGGTCGGTGATGCCGCGCCGCAGCTCGGGCCCGAAGACCACGGAGGCCACATCGCCCACGCGCAGCGGCGTTCCCCCTTCGGTGCGGATCACGGCGGCGGCGAAATCCTCCGGCGTCCGGGCATAGCCCCGGCCGCGCACCATGTACTCGCGGCCCGACCATTCCACCAGCCGTCCGCCGGCCTCGCTGTTGGCGCCCTTCACGGCGCCGATGACCTGGTCCACCGTCACGCGGTGGGCCGCCAGGCGGGCCGGGTCCAGCGTGACCTGGAACTGCTTGGCCTGCCCGCCCACCGTGGCCACCTCGGACACGCCGGGCACGCTCTGGAGGGCGAACTTGAGGAACCAGTCCTGGGTCCGCCGCAGCTCGTCGGAACTGTGCCTCCCGCTGCGATCCACCAGGGCGTACTGGTAGATCCAGCCCACGGAGGTGGCATCGGGCCCCAGCTCCGTCTTCACGCCCGGCGGCAGGTTCGACGTGATCTTGCTGAGGTATTCCAGAACGCGGCTGCGGGCCCAGTAGATGTCCGTGCCGTCTTCGAAGATCACGTAGACGTAGCTGTAGCCGAAATCCGAAAGACCGCGCACGGCCTTCACCTTCGGCGCGCCCAGCAGGCTGGTGACGATCGGGTAGGTCACCTGGTCTTCCACCAGGTCCGGGCTGCGGTCCCACTTGCTGTAGACGATCACCTGGGTGTCGGAGAGGTCCGGCAGCGCATCCAGGGGGATGCGGCGCATGCTCCACACGCTGAGGGCAAGGAGAAGCGCCGTGGCCGCCAGCACGATGAAGCGGTTCTCGGCGGAGAACCGGATGATCCTCGCCAGGATGCCGTTGGAGTTGGAGGGTCCGTGCATGGCCGCCCCCTAGTGCCGGTGGCCGGCGTGGGGATCCGCCGCCGGGGCCTGCGGAGCGGCGGCGGCTTCGCTCTTCCGCCGGGCCAGCTCCGCCAGGGCCGCCTGCAGGCGGGATTCCGAATCCACCAGGAAGGCGGCGCGGGTCACCACCTGCTCCCCGGCTTCCAGCCCTTCCAGCACCTCGATGCTGTCGCGCCCGGATTGGCCCACCTGCACCTCCCGGGGTTCCAGATAGCCCTGGCCCACATCCACGAAGGCGATCTTGCGGGTGCCGCTGTCCAGGATCGCGTCCAGGGGCACCGTGAGCACCCGGCGGGAGCCCACCTTGAGCCGCACCTCGCCGAACATGTCGGGGCGCAGTTCGCCGCCCGGGTTGGGGAACTCCAGGCGGGCCTTCAGGGTGCGGGTCTTGGGATCCAGCATGGGATCCAGGAAGGCCACGCGCCCGGCCACGGTGCGGCCCAGGGCGGGGAGTTCCAGTTCCGCGGCCATGCCGGGCTTCACCCGAGCCAGGTCCTGCTCGTAGAGGTCCGCCAGCACCCAGACCCGGGAGAGATCCACCATCTCCAGGGCCGTGTCGGCGGGGCCGAGGCGGCTGCCCTGGGCCACGTTCCGCACGGTCACGATGCCCGAGATGGGGGACACCACCGGGAGGTGGCGCACCACCTCGCCGGTGGCATCCAGCTTCGCCAGCAGCGAGGGCGGAGCATCCAGGAACTCCAGGCGCCGCCGTGCCGTTCCCGCGATCTCCAGCCACCGGGCCTCCTGCTCGGTACCGGCCAGGGAAGCACGGGTGCGCTGGGCCACCAGGTACTCCCGCTGGGCGTTGAGGAATTCGGGGCTGTACAGCTCGAAGAGCACCTGCCCCTTGGACACGGGCCGCCCCACGAAGTCGGCCTGGAGGCGCTCCACGTAGCCCTCCAGCTTCACCGTCACCTTCTTCAGGCGCGTCTCGTCCAGGACCACCCGTCCCGGCAGGCGCAGGTCGCCCCCCAGGTCGCCGGGTTCCACCACGGCGGTGCGGAGGCCCATGAGCTGCCTCCGCTGGGCGTCGATCTGCACCGTAACGAGGCCCTCAGGACCGGGGCTCTCGAGGGCCTGAGCCCCCGTCATGGGCACCAGGTCCATGCCGCAGATGGGGCAATCGCCCTCATGGTCCTGCATGATCTGGGGATGCATGGGGCACTGCCAGGTCTGGGCCGTGTCCTGCGTCGCTTGCGGCGCGGAAGCCTTGGGACGCGCCAGGAACATGGCGCCTCCGCCCACCACCAGGCCCAGTGCAAGGCCCATCAGGAGCGGCTTCCAGCGGCGGGGTTCGGGTGCGATCGGGGTTTCGTTCAACACATCGGACATGGGAGACCTCACATCTTCATGGGGCTGGGCGCAGCCATCGGCGCAGCGACCGACCCGGCGGGCGCGGGCGAGGAACTTGCGGCGGCGGGGACGGCGGGCGTACCCATGGGTGCCATGGACAGGGAGAGCTCTAGGGGCGGCGGCGGCGTCAGATCCGCGCGGCGCTGCTGGAGCGCCAGACGGTGCAACTGCACCACGGCCGCCAGGTGGCTCTCCTGATCCCGCAGGAGCGCCCGCAGGCTCTCCAGCACCACGGGGAACTCCGCCTTGCCGGATTCGTAGCGACTCAGCTGGGCTTCCACCGTGGCCTTGCCTTGGGGCAGCAACTCGAGCGAAACCAGCCGCGCCGTGCGGTGGGCCAAGTCCCAGGCCCGGGCCCGCTCCCGGGAACGCTGGGCCAGGAGCAGGTCCAGGCTGCGGCGGGCCGCCTCGGCCCCCGTCTGCTCGGCCCGGCGCTGGGCCACCACCTGGGACTGTTTGCGCCCCTGGAAGATGGGCAGGCTGAAGCCCACCTCCGCCCGCCAGCCGGCGGGCATCCCGGCCTCCTTCATCACCCCGGCGGACAGGCGCAGATCAGGGCGGCGCTCCAGGCCCGCCAGGTGCAGGGCCTGGGCCGCCGCCGCCTGGTCCGCCTCGGCGACGCGGGCCAACGGGCTGTGGGCACGCAGGTCGGCCAGAAGGGCTTCCGCGGTGGGGGTCGCGGGCAGCGGAAGATCCAGCAGGCGCCCCTTCAGTCCGGGCAGCGAGCCGGGTTCCCGGCCCAGCAGGCGCGCCAGGGATTCCACCAAGTCCATCGACCGCACCTCCAGGGCCAGGAGGCGCTGGCGCAGGCGCGCCCGCTCCTGGAGGGCCTGGAGGAGGTCCGCCGCGCTGCCGCGCCCCAGTTCGCAGCAGGTCTTGGCCAGTTCCTCGGCCACGGCCCACTGCTGGTCCTGCTCCACCAGCAGGGCGCGCTGGGCCTCCAGGGCCAGGTGATCCAGCACCGTTTCCATCACCTCGCCTTCCACCTGCAGATCCACGGAGGCTGCGTCCGCCTCCACCCGCCGGGCCCCCGTGCGGGCCAGGGCCTCCCGGGCCGCACGCTTGCCGGGCCAGGGCAGCCCCTGGCTGGCCATGAGGCTGTATTCGGTGCGGGCCGGCAGCATGGCCGACAGGCCCGAAACATCAAGGTGGCCGGAGGAGCTTTCCAGCATCACGTCCATGGCCGGGGCCCGGAGCACCCCCACGCTCAGATCCGGGTCCGGCAGGGCCCCCGCGGGGCCCGCCTTGGCCCGCTCGGCTTCGAGGAGGGCCCGCACCCGGAGGAGATCGGGGTTGGCGCGGCGG
>MWBB01000041.1 GCA_002068835.1 Acidobacteria bacterium ADurb.Bin340
GCCAGATGGAGGGCAAGACCCTGCGCAAGACCATCTGGGTGCAGGACAAGCTGCTGAACCTGATCGTGGGATGAAGGAACGCAACGCGGGCCCCTCGGGGCCCGCAGCATTTCAGGGCGTGGGGAGTCTCAGGGCTTCGGGTGGCCCAGGGCGATGAGCACGAGGGGCCGTTCGGCGGCCGGAAGCGCCAGGGCCGCGTGGAGGGCGGGGAAGTCCACCCCGCTGGCCACGCCGCTGCCCAGGCCCAGCGCCGCAGCTTCCAGGATGAGGGCCTGGGTGGCGGCGCCGCCTTCCCAGAAGGTGTAGGCCTCCCGGCGGACCGAGTCTTTTCCGGCCATGCGGTCCGGCAACCCCGTCACCAGCACCACCGCCGGGCTGGCGGCGATCCAGGGCTGCATGCCCTTGAGGGCGCCCAGGATCTCCCCAGGGCCCCGGGCATCCACCTTCCGCAGCGCGTGCTCCTTGGGCAGGTAGTGGTAGACGCCCACGGGCAGCGTGGGACTGCCCTGGTTGGCGAGATAGAGCTCCAGCGGGTAGCGGGCATTGGCACTGGGCACCGTGCGGCGGCCGGGCCGGTTCTCCCCCTGGGCGGCCCACAGCAACTGTGAAACCTGGGCCAGGCTGAGACCTGGGCCTACGAGGGCACGGGTGGTCCGACGGGCCTGAAGGACGGCGTCGAGGGTGGCCGTGCCGGGGGCGAAGGCCGGGAGCTTCACGAGGGGCGCGGGGGGCTGGGCACCGAGGAGCGCGGTCAGGGCGATGGCGGGCAGGACGAGGCGCATGTCAGTCCTCCAAACGCACCGGAGGTGCGATGAGGCGGTCGAACTGGGGCAGGGGGCCCATGAGGGGGCGGGCGTAGTTCTTGAAGGATTCGTGGATGTCGTTGCCGTTCTTCAGGAACTCGGCCGGCAGGGGTTTCGTGTGGGCGGCCACGGAATCCAGGCTGGTCATGAAGTAGTCCACCGAGTAGTCGCCCGTGCGGCGGATGGCCACGGAACCGTTGCGGTGGCCGTGCACGGCGAAGTGGACCGCGGTCTCCCCCACATCCCGCGCTTCGCTGGCATCCACATCCGAGATCACGCCCAGGAACGAACGCTGCAGGTAGCCGAAGGTGTCGCCGCGCACCCGCTTGATCTTCAGCTGATTCTTCACTGCATCCGACAGGGCGTCGCCCAGGGTGCTGCGGCCGCTGAGCTGCAGGTTGCCGAAGGGATCGCGTTCCTCCTCCTGCTCCAGCTTCAGGAGCATGGGCGTGCCGTCATCGGCCACGATGCCTTCGCACACCGCCGCCACGCAGCGGCCGTGCTCCCGATAGACCCGGTCCACATCCCCCAGGAACTGCTCCACCGAGAAGGGGGCTTCCGGCACGTAGATGAGGTGCGGGCCGTCGTGGGGCCAGCGGCGGGCGAAGATGGAGGTGGCGGTGAGGAACCCGGCGCTGCGGCCCATTACCACGCCTACGAACACCCCGGGGATCGCGTAGTTGTCCAGGTCCAGGCCCGCGAAGGCGCTCACCACGAACTTGGCGGCGCTGCCGAATCCAGGGCAGTGGTCCGTCACCAGCAGATCGTTGTCGATGGTCTTGGGGATGTGGATCACCCGCAGGTCGTAGCCTCGTTCCTCCGCGAAGCGGGCCACGATGCGGCAGGTCTCAGCGGAATCGTTGCCGCCGATGTAGAAGAAGTAGCGGACGCCATGTTTCTCGAAGACCTCCACCATGCGCTCACAGTAGGCCTCGTCCGGCTTGTCGCGGGTGGAGCCCAGGGCCGAGGAGGGGGTGATGCCCACCATCTCCAGGTTGTGGGTGGTGGCGCGGCTGAGGTCCAGGAAATCCTCCCCGACGATGCCCCGCACGCCGTAGCGGGCGCCATAGACCTGAGTGATGAAGGGGTACTTGCGGGCTTCCAGCACCACGCCCGCAAGGCTCTGGTTGATGACGGCGGTGGGGCCGCCCCCCTGGGCGACCACGGCCTTGCCCTCGAGTCTGTGCATCTCGGCGCCTCTCGTTCGGATGGGATGGACCATCCTAGCGTGGAGACTGCGCTACCCTGTGCAGGACTTGCCGCTTGGAGGTTTCATGCATCCCGTGCGTTATTTCACAATCCTGGCCCTGGTGGCCGCCTCGCTGGGGGCCCAGGAGGATCTGCAGGCTCGCCTGAAACGCCTGGAGGCCCAGGTGGAGGATCTGAGCTGGGAACTGGACGTGACCCGCAAGGCCGCTGATGACGCCCTGTTCTGGCTGCGGCTTTCGGATGTGGCCGAGATCGACAAGGTGATCCTCACGGGGCCGCCCAACCCCCACGGCAAGGCCCGCTACGGCATCGCCAACGAGCGCCATCCCCAGCGGATCTACCAGTACGTGTTCCAGCCCAAGGGCCTCGACAAGACGAAGAAACATCCCGCGGTGGTGCTGCCCCACGGCGGCGTGCACGGGGATTTCGGCACCTACCACGTGCACCTGGTGAAGGAGATGCTGGCCAAGGGCTACATCGTGCTGGCGCCCGAATACCGCGGCTCCACGGGCTACGGCAAGGACATGTACGAAGCCATCGACTACGGCGGCCTGGAGGTGGATGACGTGGTGGCGGGCCGCGACTGGGCGGTGGACGAACTGTCTGTGGATTCCAAGCGCATCGCCATCGTGGGCTGGAGCCACGGCGGCCTCATCGCCCTCATGGCCTCCTTCGATCATCCGGAAAAGTTCGCCTGCGCCTATGCGGGGGTGCCCGTTTCGGATCTCATCACGCGGCTGGGCTACCACGAGGAGTCCTACAAGAAGCTCTTCGCCGCGCCCCACCACATCGGCAAGGAGCCCGTGGAGGCCGTGGACGAGTACCGGCGCCGCAGCCCGGTCTGGAATGCCCACAAGCTGAAGACCCCGCTCATGGTCACCTCCAGCACCAACGATCGGGATGTGAACGTGGTGGAAGTGGAGCAGCTCATCACCCACCTGAAGGCTGCGGGCAAGACCTTCGAACACAAGATCTACAAGGATGCCCCCGGCGGCCACAGCTTCGACCGCATCGATACCACCTTCGCCCGGAACGCCCGGAAGGATCTCTACGCCTTCCTGGCCAAGCACCTGAAGTAGAAGGTCTGTCCGGTACGCAGAAGGGCGGCCCGCTGGGGCCGCCCTTCTGCGTGAGGCACTGGATCAGGCGTGCTTCTGCTTCATGCTGTCTTCTTTCGGGAACAGCTTCTCCCACAGCACCACCACGGGGCTGGCGATGTAGACGGAGGAGAAGGTGCCGATGATCACGCCGATGAAGATGGGGAAGGCGAGATCCCGCAGGGCGGGACCGCCCCAGTAGAAGAGGGAGAAGGAGCAGAACAGCACGCAGGTGGAGGTGAGGATCGTGCGGCTCAGGGTCTGGTTGAGGGAATCGTTCACCAGCTTGGTGATCGTGGCGCGGCGGTACTCGGGGCGGCGGCTGTTCTCGCGGATGCGGTCGAAGATCACGATGGTGTCGGACATCGAGTAGCCGATGAGGATCAGGAAGCTGGCCACCACGGGCACGGAGTACTCGAAGCCGAAGAGGGTGAAGATCCCCAGGGCCATGAGAAGGTCGTGGATGAGGGCCACGATGCCTCCGATCGCGAAACTGGCCGTGAACCGGAACATGATGTAGATCAGGATGGCCCCCATGGCCCAGGCCACAGCGGTGAGGGTCTTGCGGGTCCACTCGCCGGAAATGCTGGGGGAAAAGCTTTCGTTCTTGAGCACGGCAAAATTCCCCAGGCGGTAGGCGCCCTTCAACTGCTCCACCAATTGTGGCGGCAGATCCTGAGGCAGCTCGCTCCAGTCCGCAAGGAGGCCGCGATCACCGCGGGCGTCCATGAGCTTGCCGACCAGGGGCTCGTAGGCTGCGCGGATGGCGGCGGCATCACCCTGGATGCCCAGTGGGTTGGTGGCGCTCCAGGAATCGGCAAGGACGCCGACGCTTTCAGAGTTGAGGGCGGGCCTGGGATCCTGGGCAGCTCCAGGATCCAGGGCCTTGAGAATGCTCCGGATCTGGTTGGACTGGGCCGAAGCATCCTTCTCGTCCTGTCCCTTGCGCGCTTTCACCTTCACCGAGTAGTCGTGCAAGCCTTTGGGGGCGTCGAAGGCCACCACGGCGGCATCCGGAAAACCGCCCTTGGCCAAGGCTTGGCGCACCTGGTCCTGGGCCACGTCGCCCCGGAAGCGCACCTGCATGTCGATGCCGCCGGTGAACTGCATGCCCACCTTGATGCGGCTGTCTCCACCCTTCCAGGGTTGGGCCAGCAGGATGCAGACCACGATCAGGCCCCAGGAGATGCTGAGGGCGATGTTCTTGTACTTCATGAAGTCGATGTAGGGGAGATTGTCGAAAAAGCGCATCGGGCTACCTGGGGTGAAGGGTGTGGAAGGGCGTTTCCCGGCTCGTCAGATGGAGATGGTTTTCGCGCCGGGTTTGCGTTCCAGCACCCAGTCGTAGATGTAGCGGCTGATGTAGATGCTGGTGAAGAGCGAGGCCACCACGCCCACGGTGAGCGAGACCGCGAAGCCCTTCACGGGGCCGGTGCCGAAGATGAAGAGCAGGAGGGCGGAGAAGAGCTGGGTGACGTGGCTGTCCACAATGGCCCAGAACACCCGGTCGAAGCCCGCCTGGATGGCTCCGGACACGCTCTTGCCGTTGGCCAGTTCCTCGCGGATGCGCTCGAAGATGAGGATGTTGGCGTCCACCGCCATGCCGACGGTCAGAGCGAAGCCGGCGATGCCGGGCAGGGTGACCACGGCGTTGAAGGAGCCCATGAGGCCCAGCATCACGATCACGTTCACCGTGAGGGCGATGACGGCGTTCACGCCGGACCACTTGTAGTAGACCACCATGAAGATGAGGGTTGCCAGGAAGCCGATGGCCGAAGCGATGACGCCCGCCCGGATGGAATCGGCGCCCAGGCTCGGTCCCATGGATTTCTCTTCCAGGAACTTCATGGAGGCGCGCATGGCGCCGCTCTTGAGCTTCAGGGCGAAGTCGTCGGCCTCTTCCTGGGTGAATTTCCCGGAGATGCGCACGGCGCCGCCGGAGATCTTCTCCCGGGCGCTGAGGGTGCTCACGATCTTGTGGTCCAGGAGGACGGCGATGGCACGGCCTTCCTCCGAGGCGATGCCCGTAAGGGTGGCGAAATCATCCGCGCCCTTGCGGTTGAGGGTGAAGTTGATCTCGTTGAAGTCCGTCTGGGGGTTCACCCAGCGGTGGGCATCCACGATGTCGCCGCCATCCACGTAGCTCTTCTGCTCCACCAGCACCCAGTGCCGGATGGGCAGCTCCTTGGGATCCTTGGAATTGGGAGCCGCCTGGCCTTTCGCGCCCTTCAGGCGGGTCTGGCGCTCCGTGATGGGCTCCGGAACCAGCTCCGTGCCTTCTGGAAGTTGGCCGCCGAAGGCCTCCAGGGCCGCTTCCCGGGTGGGGAAGAAGACCTGCTGCTGCTTGGCCACCAGGCGCTGCTCCAGGCGGCCGGGCGTGGAAAGCAGGCCCTTGATGCGCTCGCGCTCCGCTTCGCCCACCCCTGGCAGTTCCACGATGATGCGGTTGCCTTCGCGGCCGCTGGGGGTGATCTCCGGCTCAGCCACGCCGAACTGGTTTACGCGGTTCTCGATGATCTGGAGCGCACGGGCGTTGGCATCCTGCTTGAGCGCCTGCTGGAAGTCCGAAGTCTGGGTCAGTCGGAGGCCCTTGTCATCGAAGGCCGGGGTGTAGCCGCCGAAGGTCGCGGCCACCTGCTCCACCGTGGGCTTCTGTTCGACTGGATAGCCCTCCACCCGGAGGGCGCCTCCATCAATCCGCACCACGGCGCCCGTGACGGACTTCTCCTGCAGGCGATCCTGGAGCCGGTCCCGCGTATCCCGCAGATCCGCCTCCAGGGCTTCGTGGCCCTGGACTTCGAGTTCGAAGTGCACGCCGCCCTTCAAGTCCAGCCCGAGGCGGATTTTCGAAGGGGGAATGAAGAAGTATCCGCACACGCCGCAGATCAGCAGCACGGCGATGAGGCGCCAGAGGGTCCGCTTGCTCAAGGTTCGCTCCTGCAGGGCGGCGCGGGGACTGAAAACCCCGCGCCGTTCAGGTAAGGATCACTGCGAAAGGTCAGTTCTGGGTTTCGGGGGCGGGCTCGGCCGCCAGGGCCACCACGGCGGTGCGGCGGGCCTTCACGACCTGACCGCCCAGCTTCAGGAAGAGCACCTTGGCGTCCTTTTCGTCCAGACGGTCGATGGTGGCGAACAGGCCGGAGGAGAGCAGCACCTCGTCACCCGCCTTCAGCTTGGAGAGGCGCTCTTCCATCTGCTTCCGGGCCTTGCTCTGGGGTCGGATGATCAGGAAGTAGAACAAAGCCACCATGCCGCCGATGAGCAGCAGGTTCGCGATCATGGGATTGACACCGCCAGGGGCGGCGGGGGCTTGCTGCAGGGCGAAGATCATTCAGGGCTCCTCGGTGGTCCAGTGGGCTCGGGTATCGCGCGCGAAGGCCGCGAAGCGGTCTTCCAGCAGGGCCTGCCGGGCGGCGCGGGTGAGCCCCACAGTGTAGCTCAGGTTGTGCAGGCTGTTGAGCGTGAAGGCCAGCAGCTCCCCGGCCTTGAAGAGATGATGGAGGTAGGCCCGGGTGAAGGTGCGGCAGGTGTAGCAGGCGCAGTCGGGATCCACCGGCGCGCTGGATTCCCGGTGGCGGGCGTTCTTGATGTTGAGTCGGCCCCGGCTGGTGAGCAGGCGGCCATGGCGGGCCTCCCGGGTGGGCAGCACGCAGTCGAACAGATCCACGCCCTGTTCGATGCCGAAGAGGAGGTCTTCCGGCGTGCCCACGCCCATGAGGTACCTGGGCCGATCCGCGGGGAGCTCCCGCACCAGTTCGGCCAGGGTGGCATTCATCGCCTCCTTGGGCTCGCCCACGCTCAGTCCGCCCACGGCGAAGCCTTGGAAGGGATGCCGCCCGTCCAGGTCCAGGATCTCGGCCAGGTGCCTCTGGCGCAGGTCCAGGTGGGTGCCGCCCTGGTTGATGGCGAACAGCCCCTGGTGTTCGTTCAGGGGAAAGGCTCGGCACCGTTCCAGCCAGCGGGTGGTGCGGGCCATGGAGAGCTCGAGCTTGGATCGTTCCAGCCGGCCCGGCGGGCATTCATCCAGGGCCATGACGATGTCCGACCCGAGGTTGCGCTGGATTTCCATGCTCCGCTCGGGGCTCAGGAAGTGGGTGGAACCATCGATGTGGCTCTGGAAGGTCACGCCTTCCTCCGTGATCTTCCGCAGGCCCGAAAGGGAGAAGACCTGGAAACCGCCGGAATCCGTGAGGATGGGCCCCTTCCATCCCATGAACGCGTGGAGTCCGCCCAGCCGCGCCACCAGCTCGTCTCCAGGGCGCAGGCCCAGGTGGTAGGTGTTGCCGAGGATCACCTGGGGCTGGATTTCGGACAACTGCAACGGAGTGAGCCCCTTCACGGTGCCCTGGGTGCCCACGGGCATGAAGGCCGGGGTCAGGACCGTGCCGTGGGCCGTGTGGAACCGCCCTGCGCGGGCGGATCCCACAGAGAGGGATTCGGTGTGGAAGTGGAAGGCTTGTGACGAAGGCATGACGAAAGAGGACTCCAGGGGCGTACGGTCATGGTTCCGCAGTGGGAATCGTGGCGTGTGTCACGGGGATGGAAAATCTGCGGAAATGGGCGCCAAACCTGGGCTTTCGATGACATCCAGCACTTGACGGTGCCCCGTGCGGTTGTCATCTTAGCCGACGGGCACGACCCAGTTCTTTATCTCCTTCGGTTACGAGCCGGACCTCAGCACATGCGGGCCCGGCTCCATTTTTTTCCTTCAACCCATCCTTTCCATGGGAGTCGCATGAGCAAAGACCCCAACACCAACCCGCCCCCGAAAGGGGCCAAGCCGGAGACCCTGGAGGATGTGGTCTACCGGGCTTCGCTGACGGAAGGCAACAAGGCCATCCGCCACGCGAGCCCCTGGGTTTCCATTCCTCTAACCCTGGTCACATGGGTCGGCTTCGGCAGTCTCACCTACGTGGCTGCGACCCAGACGAAAATGGGCCAAGCGGTCGTGAAGAAAACCATCGGCATCGACCTGACCGAAGCGGAGGAGGCGCCGCCGCCACCGCCGCCGCCGCCGCCGCCGCCTGCGCCTGCCGCTCCCGTGGTGGCGCCCCGGGCCGAGGTGAAGGATCTTCCTCCGCCACCGCCCATCAACCCCAACCAGGATGTGGTGCCGGACATCGCGCCCCGGGAACTGCCGAAGCAGGATCTGTCCATGGCCTACGCGGGCCAGGGCGCGCCCGGTGGGACCGGTGGTCCGGCCGTGGCGGGCTCCGGCATTGCCGGGGGGGGCTCCGGCATGGCCGTGGTGGGCGCTTCGTCCACCAAGGTGGTGGATTTCGACTTCAGCCAGATCCGGGTGAAGCTGCAGCCGCCGCCGCCGCCCTATCCGCCCATCGCCCGGATCGCGAAGATCCAGGGCACAGTGGTGGTCGAGATCACCATTGGACCCGATGGCGTGCCCACCAAGGCCACGGCTCTTGAAGGTCCGCCCCAGCTCCGGCCCACGGCCGAAGCCTACGCCATGAACTGGCGTTTCGAGCCCGCCATGCTGAACGGCGTGCCCCAGACCGCCCGATTCAAGCTCACCATGCCCTTCCGCCTGCGCTAGGCGGGGCGATTCACCCAAACCAAGGCGGATCCAGGGGATCCGCGGATCGAATCCTGTCACCCTCCCATCTTCCTTCATAAGGAAATTCCATGACCTTCCTCCTCGACACCCTGAACTTCGGCCTTCTTTCCGGCGGCTTCGGACCCAAGGAAATCTGGGAAGCCGCCACCCCCTTCAACAAGGGCATCATCATCATCCTGCTCTTCCTCCTGGCCCTGCAGATCTACATGGCTGTGGAGCGGGGCATCATGTATTTCCAGTCCAGCGGGGCTTCCCGCAAGTTCCTGAAGCTCTTCATGGAAACCCTCCGCCGCGGTGATTTCGAAGCCGCCCGCCGTGCCGCCACCACCCACAACAAGAGCCACATCGCCCTCGTGCTGAAGCACGGCCTCGACATCTTCCAGTACGAGAAGCAGCTCAAGGCCCTCAACGAGAACCACGACGTGATCCAGCCCGTGGAGCGCGCCATCGCCCGCGGCACCGCCGAAGTCACCGAGCTGCTCAAGAAGGGCATGGGCACCCTGGCCACCATCGCCTCCGCCAGCCCCTTCATCGGCCTGCTGGGCACCGTGTGGGGTATCATCGCCGTGTTCAGCGACCTGAAGACCAAGGGCGCCGGCGACATCAACGCCCTGGCCGGTTCCATCGGTGAGGCCCTCGGCGCCACCGCCCTTGGCCTGATCGTGGCCATCCCCGCCGTGTGGCTCTACAACTTCTACACGAACCTCCAGGACAAGACCATCACCAACATCAACAATGCGGCCTCCCAGATGATCGACGAGTTCATCCGCCGGGAGAGCCAGAGCTAAGAACCCTTCCCAACAACCTGCGCGGGGGCATCCCCGGATGACCCCCGCGCCCAACTCAAAGGAGAATCCCTATGGGTATGGATGTTGGCGGTAAGGCCGGTGGCGTCAAGTCGGACATCAACGTCACCCCGCTCGTGGACATCGTCCTCGTGCTGCTCATCATCTTCATCGTGATCACGCCCGCCGTGAACAACGCTGTGAAACTGCCTCTGGCCAAGCACAGCGAGAAGCCTGTGAAAGAGCAGGGCGCGAAGTACCTGAACCTCATGCTTCCCAAGAACAACGAGAAGTCGAAGCCCGGCGCCGTGATCCCCGATCTGGTGCTGCTGGACGACGAGAACGCCAAGAAGGAAGGCAAGGCTGTTCGCGGCTGGGATCTGTCCACCGACGAAGGCAAGGCCGCCCTGGTCCGCTTCATCAAGGGATCCACGGACTACCTGTCCGACAAGCGCGTTTTCATCAAGGCGGATGCCGACCTTCCCTTCAAGTATGTGGACCAGCTCTTCCAGCTCTGCCGTGAAGGGGGCGCCGACGAGGCCTCCATCGTCACCAGCGAGGACAAGAGCGAGAAGGAGAAGTCATGAGCGCGAAGTCTGATATCAACGTTACGCCGCTCATCGACATCGTGCTGGTGCTGCTCATCATCTTCATCGTGATGGTTCCGGGCCTTTCCAAGTCCCTGCCCGTCGTGGTGCCCCAGGTGGTGAAGACGGACAAGCCGACGCCTCCGGATCCGAAGAATCCGCCCATCGTGATCACGGTGGAACCCACGGCGGACAACACGGACTACAAGTTCCAGCTCCAGAGCGATCAGCTCCAGCTGGCCGAGATCGCCGACCGGCTCTCTCCGGTGGTGCAGCTCCAGCCTGCGGGCATGCGCAAGGTCTTCGTCCGCGTGGATGAGGAAGTGCCCTACCAGGTTGCGGTGAACGTGCTCGATCAGGTGCGTCGGTCTTCCGAGCGCGCCAAGAAGGAAACCGCAGCCAAGCCCGAGTGGGGCGGCCTGGATGGTGGCGATATCAAGGTCGTCATGGCGGTGAAGAAGCGCAATCCCTGAGTCTCATGTTGCGCCACGAAGGCCGCGGGTGACCGCGGCCTTCGTGCGTACGGGGGCACGGCAAAACCGTTGCAAAGGGGCAATCCGGTGAGGGGTTTGTGGCGCTGGAAGGGGGATCTTCACGGCGCCGTAACTTCTGGGCCAAGCCCTTGCGGGGCCCGCAGGCGGGACGATACCTGGGGCAACACGATCTTTCGGTTCGCAGGTGAAGGCTGGGGCCATCGGGGCTCCAGCCTTCGTTCGTGAACGACTGGCCCCCCCATCCTGCGGGGCGGGAGGGGTCTGTCCCCAGCCCAGGGCCTGGAGGCCCATTTGGAGGTTCCATGAGACGACCGGCGGTTTCCTGCCACGCGAAGTCGGACATCAACATCACGCCGCTCATCGACATCGTGCTGGTGCTGCTCATCATCTTCATCGTGATGGTGCCCAGCCTCAGCCGGGTGGCCCAGGCCAGCCTGCCCCGGCCCACGGGGGAGGCGGGGAAGGGGCTTCCCTTGGTGGTGAGCCTGGATGCCGAAGGACAGCTCCGCCTCCAGCAGGAGGTCCTTCCGTTGGCCGAGCTGCATGCACGGTTGGCGGAAGCACTGAGCCTCCAGCCAGCCGGTCAGCGGAGGGTCTTCCTCAAGGTGCACCCGGACTTGGCCCATCAGCACGCGGTCTGGGCCCTGGATCAGATCCGCCGGGCCACGCAGGAGGCCAAGGCGCGAACGCTGGCTCGGCACGGACAGGATGGAGGTGACGTGAAGGTCGTGGTGGCGGCCCGGGTTTCGTGAGGTCGAAGCCAACGGCCGGCGGGGAACGCCTCCCCCGTCGGCCGTCCTTTCGCGAGCCTCTACAGCCGTTTCCCGATCTTCAGCACGGCGTCGGACAGCGTGACGCCCGAGGCTGCGAGGTTGCCCATGTGGAGATAGATCTGGGGCTTCCCACCCTCCTCCACCACGGCGATGGAGCCGCCGGCGGGGAGCCATTCCAGCCTCCCGCAGATCACCATCTTGCCTGCGGCCTTGTAGGCCTTGACCTCTGCCTCGGTGCCAGCCCAGGCCACCTTCGCGGCAGGATCTGCGGTCATTCCGGCGCCTCCGAGGGCGGCTGCGACGCCCGGATCCTTGCAGGCTACCTTGCCTGCGGAACCGGCGTTGGTGGCCAGGATCTTGATGAACTTGGCCTGGATGTCCGCAGGCAGATCGCCTGCGGAGAGTCCCGCGACGGTGAGGCCGAGGACGAGGGTTTGGAGCAGGGTTCGTTTCATGCGTGCCCCCTGAAAAAGGCGTGAGCCTCCGGTTCCTGGATCGGTTCCGGAGGCTCGGGGGATGAAGATTGTGTTCCTAAACCTTGAACCGTGAAACCAGGGTGTTCAGGTTGTCCGCGAGGCGGCTCAGTTCCTCGACCGTACGGCTGGTTTCCCGGATGGTGGCTGCCATCTCTTCGGTGGCGGCGGCATTCTGCTCCGCGATGCTGCTGAGGCTGCCCATGGCGTGCACCACGGTTCCGCTGTCCTGGCTCTGGGTCTGGCTCTGGCTGCCGATGGTCTTCATCCGCTCTGCGCTGGCGGTGATGGCCTCCTGGATGCTGGCCAGGACGGATCCGGCGGTGTTCACCATCCCGGTGCCATCCTCGATGCTCTTGCCGGACGTCTGGATCAGGGCGGTGATCTCCTTGGCGGCCTGGGCGCTGCGCTCGGCCAGCTTGCGCACTTCCTCGGCAACCACTGCGAAGCCTTTGCCATGCTCGCCGGCCTTGGCGGCCTCGATGGCTGCGTTCAGGGAGAGGAGGTTGGTCTGGTTGGCGATTTCCGTGATGACGGTGAGGATGCTTCCGATCTGCTTGGAGTTCTGATTGATGGCCTGCATGCCGGTCACAGCGGCATCCACGGCGGTCACGCCCTTGCCGGCGGCATCCTGGGCCTGGTCGAAAACCTTCAGGGCATCGGCCACGGTGGTGTAGATCACCTTGGAGGAACCGGCAATCGTATCCACGCTGTGGGTGGCCTGGCTGACGCTGGACTTCTGGTTCTCCGCCGTCTGGGCAATGGCATCGGCTGTGGAGGCCATCTCGGTCATGCCGGCATTCATCTGCAGGGAGCCCGAGGCGATGTTGGTGGAGATGGCGATCACCTGCTGCACGATGCCCTGGATGTTCTCCACGAAGCGGTTGAAGTGGATGGACAGTTGGGCGACTTCGTCCTTGCCGTTCACATCCAGGCGGGCGGTGAGATCCCCTTCGCCTTCGGAGATGTCACGCATGCGCTGCTGGATGACCTCCAGGGGCCGGACGATGGCATTGCCCAGGACCAGGGCGGCCAGAAGTCCGAGGCCCAGCAGCACCACCCCGAGGATGACCATCTTCCAAGTGCCGGAAGAAATTTCGGCGCCGATGCGCTCGTTGTTCATACCGATAACCATGAACCACTTCTTGCCGGGGTCCATGGCGTTTTCCACTTCCTTCCCGCCTTCCTGGATGGGCACGGCCACGAGGCGGAAGCCCTCGTGCTCATGCTCCCGGGCCTGGGTGCCCAGGAACCCCACCAGGGTCTTGGCATCCGGAATGGCCGCTTCGGGGATCTTCTCTTTGGGGAATTTCTTTTCCACTTTCACGGTGGGCACGTTCTTCTCATCCACCCCCACGATGGCGGCCATGGAGACATCGGGATCGCCCTTCAGTCCCATCATCGCGTTGCCCATGGCGTCGGTGTTGTCCATGAGCAGGAAGGCCTTGGCGTTCTCGCCGGCGATGGCGGCCAGGCTGGCGCCCTTGGCCCACTGGCCTCGGATGAGGGCGTTGCTCAGGGCGAGGCTGGAGAAGAAACCGCTGACCAGGGCCATCAGGGCCGCGAGAGCCAGGATCGAGTAGAGGAGCTTCTTTCGGATGTTGAGGTTCGTCCAGAACGCCATGGGGATCTCCGCCTCCGACCTAGGTCGATAGGCTTCCATCGGCGGTCGGCAGCCGTGGCCTGAGAATCAGCGTGCGCCGAAAAAGGCGGTTCCGACTCGGACCTGGTCGCTGCCGGCGGCGATGGCCGCCTCCAGGTCATCGCTCATGCCCATGCTGAGCCGGAGCGGCTGGCCGAGACGATCCTGCCAGGCTTCCCGGAGGGCGGCCATCTGGCGGAAAGCCTCCGGAAACCCCGGAGGCGGAAGGGCCATGAAGCCCCTCAGGGGCAGGGCGGGACAGGCCGTGAGTAGGCCGATGACCTCCGCCAGTTCGGCAGCCGGGCAGCCGCCTTCCTTGGTGGCCTCATCCCACAGGTCCACCTGGATCCAGAGGGGGCGGACCAATCCCAGTTCTACGGCCTGGGCCGCCAAGCGCTGGGCCAGGGCGGGCCGATCCACGGACAGGATCTCCTGGAAACGGGAGAGCGCTGGCCGGGTCTTGTTGCGCTGGAGGGGCCCCAGCAGCAGGAAGGATGCCTCCGGAAAGGCTTCCGCCTTGGCGGCGCCTTCCTGCACGTAGTTCTCCCCGAAACGCCGATAGCCCAGGTTCCATGCCTCCCGGATGAGTTCCAGGGGCTGGCGCTTGGAGACGGGCAGGAGTTCCACCGCACTCCGGTCCCGTCCGGCAGCCTCGCAGGCGCGCTGAATCCGTGTCTCAACCTGGGCGATGCGATCGGCGAGTGGGCTCATGACCGGGGGGGGAGGTGGATGAGGCGCTGACAGGATTCGCAGGTGCCCAGGCCGTGGTCCCGCACCTGGGCCAGCAGGGGGATGCGCAATTTGGTGCGGCATCCTGAGCAGAGGCCGTTCTCCACGGGCACCAGGGCCTTGCCCTGGCGGGCTTCCAGGAGGCGGTTGAAGCGGGCGAGGTCGGGTGCGGGAAGCTGGGCTTCCAGTTCGGTCTGGCGCTGGAGCAGGCGTTCACGGGCAGAAACCTGATTGGCATGCTCCGCCAGGAAGATGTCATGGAGCGTCTGGAACTGCGCCTCTGTTTCCGCATGGCGAGCGGAGGTGGTCGTGCGCTCCTGTTCCAGGGTTTCCAGTCGGGTGGTCAGTTCCTTGAGGGGGCGCGCGGCAGCGGCCCGTTCCCGTTCCCGCTCGTCCACTTCCCGGATGGCGGCGGCGTAGTGGACCTTCTGCTGGGTCTGCTTCACGGCAGCCCGGGCGCGTTCCTCCACCTTCTGGGCCGCAGCGAAGGCGGTTTCCAGGGTGGTTTTGCGGGAAAGGCCTTCCGTCCACTCCTTCTCGAGCTGGTCCAGGCGCTTGGCCAGGCGCTTCCGTTCCGATTCGAGGTCGGCCAGGTCCGAAGGAAAAGCGGTGAGATCCCGCTGGATGGTGCGGAGGTTGTCGTGGACCTGCTGCAACTCGAGGAGAACGGGAAGGGATGTCATTTCACCAGCCTACTCCCCTGACCCTTTCAAGGGGGTGTCCAGGTGGGCGGGGATCCGATGTGCTAATGACATCTGAAATAAATTTAGTCATGAAAACTAAGATTCCGTTTTTGGCCTTGACAGGCGTGGCGGGCAGGGTAGATTGGCACTCGCTGATCGTGAGTGCTAGCAGCACTCCCCCGTTTCGGGGTTTCCCCCTTTTCATGGAGGCATTCATGAACATCACTCCCCTCTACGACCGCGTGGTCCTGAAGCGCGTCGAGCCCGCCGAAACCGTCAAGGGCGGCATCATCATCCCCGACACCGCCAAGGAAAAGCCCATGGAGGCCGAGGTCTTCGCTGTGGGCGAAGGCAAGTTCGATGAGAGCGGCAAGCGCATGCCCATGAGCGTGAAAGCGGGCGACCGGGTGCTCATCGGCAAGTACAGCGGCACCGAGGTGAAGATCGACGGCATCGACCACGTGATCGTCCGCGAAGACGAGATCCTGGCGATCGTGAAGTAAGTTCAACCAAGACAAGGAGAAATACACATGGCTGCCAAGTCCATCGTTTATGCCGAAGATGCCCGCCAGGCGATCCTGCGCGGGGTGAACAAGCTCGCCGACGCGGTCCAGGTGACCCTCGGCCCCAAGGGCCGCAACGTCCTCATCGAGAAGAAGTTCGGCTCCCCGCTCATGACCAAGGATGGCGTCACTGTCGCCAAGGAAGTCGAGCTCAAGGACAAGCACGAGAACATGGGCGCCCAGCTGGTGCGCGAAGTGGCTTCCAAGACCTCCGATGTGGCCGGTGACGGCACCACCACCGCCACGGTGCTGGCCCGCTCCATCTACAAGGAAGGCATCAAGGCCGTGGTTTCCGGCGCCAACGTCATGGAGATCAAGAAGGGCATCGACCTGGCCGTGGCCGAGGTCGTGAAGTCCATCGATGACATCAAGAAGCCCGTGGAAGGCAACGCCATCGCCCAGGTGGGCACCATTTCCGCCAACGGCGACGAAGAGATCGGCAAGACCATCGCCGATGCCATGGCCAAGGTGGGCAAGGACGGCGTGATCACGGTGGAAGAGGCCAAGGGCCGCGACACCGAGCTGAACGTGGTCGAGGGCATGCAGTTCGACCGCGGCTACCTGAGCCCCTATTTCGTGACCAACCCCGATCAGATGAAGGTCGAGCTGGAGAACCCCTTCCTCCTCACCTTCGAGAAGAAGATCAGCAACATGCGCGACCTGCTGCCCCTGCTGGAGCAGGTGGTGAACAGCCGCCGCCCGCTGCTGATCATCGCGGAGGATGTGGACGGCGAGGCGCTGGCCACCCTGGTGGTGAACAAGATCCGCGGCACCCTGAACGTGGCCGCTGTGAAGGCTCCCGGCTTC
>MWBB01000042.1 GCA_002068835.1 Acidobacteria bacterium ADurb.Bin340
CTGCCCGTGGAGGAAGGGCTCCAGGCCACGTTCGGGCCCCTGGGCTTGGACCCGGCCGAGGTGCTGACGGTCTACCGCAGCTTCGACTGGCAGGGGAACGAGCACCTGATCCAGCCCTTCCCCGGCATGGATGTCCTGGTGCGGGAACTGCACGGCCGGGGGCTCCGGCAGGCCATCGCCTCCAGCAAGCGCACCGTTCCCCTTGCCCGTCAGGTGGCCGCCTTCGGATGGAGCGCCTTCTTCAACCCCCTGGTGACCCCCGATGATGTGCGTCTCGGCAAGCCCCATCCCGAAAGCCTGGAACTCTGCCTCCAGGCCCACGGGCTGGAGTCGGGAGAGGCCGTGATGGTGGGGGACACGCCCTTCGACCTGGAGATGGCCAACCGGGCCGGGGTGCCCGGCATCGCCGTGGGCCACGGCTTCTACGGCCGGGTGGAACTGGAGGCTTGCGGGCCCATCGCCTATGCGCCCGATGTAGCCGCCCTCCGGGACATCCTGCTGGCCAAGGTGGACCGATGAGCGGGGATGGCCGGATCCTCACCCACCTGGATGCGGAAGGCCGCCCCTGCATGGTGGATGTGGGGGCCAAGGCATTGACCCGCCGCCGGGCGGTGGCCGCGGGTCGGTTGGAGCTGGATGAGGCCTGCGCCGGGGCCCTGGAGCAGGGCGGGGGCCCCAAGGGCGATCCCTGGTCGGTGGTGCGCCTGGCCGCCGTGGGCGGCGTGAAGCGCACGGCGGACCTGATCCCCCTGGCCCACCCCCTGGCCATCGAGGCGGTGGAGGTGGCTCACCAGTGGGACGCCGGGCGCCGCTGGGCATGGCTGCGGGTGGAGGTGGCCTGCGAGGGCCGCACCGGTGTCGAAATGGAGGCTCTGGCCGGGGTGACCGTGGGCCTGCTGGCCCTCTACGACATGCTCAAGGCCGCCGGGCACGGTATGGCCCTGGGACCGGCCCGGATCCTGCTCAAGGAAGGGGGTCGCAGGGGATCTGTTGCTGCGGTTTGGCAGGAATGTCCATGGGAACGCTAGGCTAAAAACGATTATTCTTGGCCCCGCCAATCGAGACTCGGTATCCTCAACCCTTCCCCAGTGTGTCCCAGGGGGTCCACCCCCAGGAGGCTTGTTAGCGACGCCCGACCCTTCCTCCCCCGCCCGGAGGCTTCATGCGCCCATCTCCATTTCTGCTTGCGCTCGCCCTGATGGGCTGGTCTGGATCCGGATTCCTGGAGGCGGCCCGCACGAAGGCGCCGAAAGCCAGACCCGTGGCTTCCAAGGGGTCGCACAAGATCCGCAAAGGGGAAACGGCCATGCAGGTGGCCCGGGCCAACGGCCTGACCCTGGCGCAGCTGAAAGCCCTGAATCCGAAGGTGAACCTTTCCCGCCTTGCCGTGGGGCAGTTGATCCAGGTGGGTGCAGCGTCCAAGGCCTCCGTCCTTCCCAAGGAGACCGAGTCTGAGGTTGCGGAGCAGGAAAGGGTGTCGGAGGGGGTGTCCCGTCCTTCGGACCTTTCCCCGATCACGCCCCTGCCGGGCACCCCATGCGTGGTTCCGGGCAGCTTGACGCATCTGGAGCGGGTGCTTCCCAGCGTGATCCGCCGATCCGAGCCCGGGAACGCCCCTGTGGCCGAAGCGCCGTTCGTGGCCGTGCAGCTGCAGCCGGTTGCGCAGCTTCGCGTCCATCGTCCTGACCCGGTCCCGCCCCCCCCCTTCGAACCGGCCCAGCCGGGGTCCATGGATCTGCTCTGGCCGGTGGAAACCCGGTCCATCAGTTCCGCCTGGGGCCCCCGGATGCGCGCCCGGACGGTGCGGATCAAGACCAAGACCAACAAGCGGAAGCGGGTGAAGGTCCGCTACCAGGGGAATCACCGGGGCGTGGACCTTACGGGCCCGACGGGCAGCGACATCTATGCTGCCCTTGATGGCCGGGTGGTGGAGGCCGCCCGGCATCGCCAATACGGCAACTACGTGCTGCTGGATCATGGAAACGGCGTGACCACGCTCTATGCCCACAACAAGGCGAACTGTGTCCGGGTGGGCGATGTGGTGCTCCGGGGCCAGAAGATCGCCGAACTCGGCCGCACGGGCAATGCCACGGGCCCCCATCTCCACTTCGAACTCCGCCTGGACGGGGTGCACCAGAATCCGCTGCCCTTCATGAACGACGAAGAGGAGATTCCTGCGGAACTGGTGGCGCTCAACGAGCTGATCGAAGGCTCTGAACGAAGGCGCTGAACCCGCAACCATCTTCGCCGCATCTATTCCTCTGTCCCCTTCGTTCGGGTGCGGGCGTAGGGGATCTGGTACCCTGGCCCTTTGTGCCGATTCTTTTCCCAGAGGTCGAGATGGTGGTGTTCTGCAGGTTTTTCAAGGCCATGGCGGCATTGACCGCCGTGGGAGTGCTCACCCTGGGGTGCGGCGGCAAGGATGACAAGAAGGATCCGGTGGATCCTGGGATCACGCTTTCCGGGACCGTCACCTACACGCGCATTCCCGTGGTGAAGGATGCTTCAGGCGTACCGACGGGGCTTGAGTCCGATACAGCCAAGTTCACCTCCCAGCCGGCCCGCAGCGTGATCGTGCGGGTGTTCCAGGGCAGCGAGGAGACCCTGGCCGACGGCAGCAAGGTGATGGTCTGGGCCACGGCTGCGGTCGGCCCCACGGATCGGGATGGGAAGTACTCCCTCACCGTGCCCACCGGCAAGCCCACCTTCGTGGAGCTCGTGAGCACCCTCCAGTACACGGATTCCAGCAATACGACCCAGGCGGTGCGCCTCCTCGGGAATGCGGATGGCATCGCCAGTTCCACGCCGGTCACCGAGCGGCCCCTCTACGGCCTTCGCAAGAAGCCGGATGGATCGGCGGTCGACAACATCACCACCCCAGGCCAGGTTCCGGCCCTTGCTGCGGCCGCCACCGTGAACTTCAGCGTGGGCGTGGACACCCGTTGGCTGCTGGTCTACACCCAGGCCACCCGGGTCGCGGAGGCCGCTCCGGAGCCTGGAACGACGGGCAGCCGCGCCCTGGCCATCCTGGACGATGGATTCGCCTTCGCGGATGGCATGGGCAGCCCCACCCCGGGCGGCACCCTCTACCTGCACTACTGCCCCGGGGTGGATGCCCCCAAGGGCACCTACGTGGAGTACGACCGTGATGCCTTCCCCGCGTCGTACGACGGGGTGACCCGGAACTTCATGGGTTCCATCCGGGGCGGCAGCGCCAACGATGACGCCTGGGACCAGGCGCTCCTGTTCCATCTCTATGCGCGCAACCGGCTCTACGCGGCCCGCCAGGAAACCTACCCCCAGATGCCGTTCCCGGTGTCGGCCTTGGCCGACCGCGCCAACCATCAGCATCTGAGTCCAGATCTTGCCTTGGTGGAGGGATTCTCCCAGGGCATGACGGCCCTTCTGCTCAAGTCACCCTACCTGGCGGACACCCATGCGGGGGGCGCGACGGTGGTGGACGTGGATCATCCCGATGCTGCGCTTGGGGCCGACGCCTATTCCGCCGCCCATCTGGCGGACCTGTTCTGGGAACTGGCCCTCAAGGCCAATAACATCGCCGCGCCCGGCACGCCGGATACATGGAAGAACCTGAATTCCGCCGCTGTCCGCCGCCTTTGGAGTCTTTCCACCACGGACAAGGGGGGCGCCTCCGCCTTCACGGAGATCCCCAATGTCTGGATCCAGCTGGGCCGCCTGAAGGAGGCCAAGGATGCCAATGAAACGGTGGATCTGGCGGCCATCTTCACGGATGCGGTCCTGACCCAGATGGCGGGCGCCCATGGCATCACTTGGCCCCGGCCCACCACGGGGGCCGAGGCCCGGTTCCTCAAGGAATGGCCGAAGAACCCGGACCTGAGCACCAATGCCCTCCCCGCCTTCAGCCTGAGCATGGCTGGGGCCCAGGCGGACGGCGAGGGGCGCTATCCCAACCACAGCAAGGGCGAAGTGGTCTATGGGAGGTTCCAGCTCGACCGTGATCGCATCTACGAAATCTCCTTCCAGACGGATCCGGCCCTTCCTGCCGGAGCCGAACTGGAACTCATGCTTGGGGCCCAGATCTACCGTTTCGCACCCGGCACGGAGCCCCTCCGCCTGCCTCTGACGGGAACCGAAACCACCCTGGTCACCTACCCCATCCGGGTTCGGGTGCTGAGTCCCACTGCCGTGCAGCCGGACCTGCAGGTCACCCTGCGCTTCGCGCCCCAGAACTGAGGGCTCCATGGAGCTGAACGCCGCCTTCGACGCTTTCAGGGCCCGGGCGCCTTTTGTGCCGGAACTGGCCATTGTCCTGGGCTCCGGCCTGGGCCAGCTGGCCCACTGCCCGGAGGCGGCAGGCGGCGTCTCCCTGTCCTTCACAGAGATTCCGGGTTTTCCGCAGCAGACGGTCGTGGGGCACGCCGGAAAGATGATCTTCTGCGAACTGGAAGGCCGGAAAGTCCTGCTCCAGGCCGGGCGCTTCCACTTCTACGAGGGCAACCCCATGGCCCTCTGCACGGCCCCCATGCGCCTCTACGGGCGGCTGGGGGTAAAGGCGGTGCTGCACACCAACGCAGCGGGCGCCGTCAACGGGAGCTACCAGGTGGGTGACCTGATGGTGATCAGCGATCACATCAACTTCCAGGGCACGAACCCGCTGATCGGCCCGAACCTGGATCCAGGGCCTCGCTTCGTGGACATGACCGAGCCCTACGATGCGGACCTGCGCCGCCAGATCCACGCCGCGGCCAGCGCCTGCGGCCAGCGCCTCCAGGAAGGGGTCTACCTGGCCGTGACGGGGCCGAGCTTCGAGACCCCGGCCGAAATCCGCGCCTTCCGGGCCCTGGGGGCCGATGCGGTGGGCATGAGCACTGTCCCAGAGGCCATTGTCGCCCGGCACGAAGGCATGAAGGTGGCAGGCATCAGCTGCCTCTGCAACATGGCCGCAGGCATGCTTCCACAGCCCCTCACCCACCAGGAAGTGCTGGAGGCGGGCGCCCAGTCCGCAGCCCGCTTCGAGGCCCTGGTGCGGCGCTTCGTTCGGGGCCTGGATCTGTAGCTTCAGCCCAGAACGCCCGCCACGCAGGCGCTGGTGAAGTTGGCCAGGGTGGCGGCCAGCATCGCCTTGAACCCGAGGCGCGCCAGATCGCCGCGGCGCCCGGGGATCAGGGCGCCGATGCCCCCCAACTGGATGGCGATGGAGCTGAAGTTGGCGAAACCCGTCACCGCGAAGGTGGTGATCATGAAGGTGCGCGGAGCGAGGCCCGTGGCCGCCTTCAGATCCAGGAAGGCCACGATCTCGTTGAGCACCATCTTCTTGCCCAGGATGGTGCCGATGGCCCCCGCCTCGGACCAGGGCACGCCGATGAGCCACGCTACGGGGCGGAAGAGGAAACCCAGGATGCCCTCCAGTGTGAGCTCGGGATGGGCCAGCTTCAGGCCCCCGTTGATCATGGCCATGAGGGCAATGAAGGCGATGAGCATGCCTGCCACATTGATGGCGAGGTGCAGACCCTCGCTGGCGCCCCGGGCCGCGGCATCCAGCACGTTGGCATCGTCCAGCAGGACATCCACATTCACTTCGCCGCCCCAGGCGCGATTCTCGGATTCCGGTTCCATGATCTTGGCGAAGACCAGGGCCGCCGGGGCGCTCATCAGGGCGGCGGTGAGCAGGTGGACGATGTCCACGTTGGCCACTTGCACGTAGGTGACCATGATGGAGCCGCTTACGGAGGCCATGCCGGTTACCATCACCGTCATGAGTTCAGAACGGGTGAGCCCGGCCAGGTAGGGCTTCACGGTGAGGGGGGCTTCCGTCTGGCCCATGAACACATTGGCCACGGCGCAGACGCTTTCCGCGCCGGTGACGCGCATGACCTTGCCCAGGGCCCGGGCGCCCGCGGCCACGACCCGCTGCATGATGCCCAGGTAGTACAGGATGGCGAAGAGGCTACCCACGAAGATGATCACGGGCAGCACCTGGAAGGCGAAGACGAAGGCCGCCGGGCCCTTCTCGTCGGCCAGGCTGCCGAACACGAAGCGGGCGCCTTCCAGTCCGTAGGCCATGAGCTTCTGGACGCCGAGCCGGATGCGGTCGAAGCTGGCGCCCAGCAGGTTGCCCCGGATGATGCCAAGCAGGGCCAGACCGCGCAGGGACCATGTGAGGGCGCGGTGTTCGAAGCGGGCGAAGCGCTTCAGGATCCAGGGCAGCAGGAGGAGCCCCAGCACGGCCCAGCCCGTTCCCTTCGGGAAGGGCAGGAAGGCCAGTCCCTGCGAAAGCGCTCCACCGCGAAGCACCACCACGGCGAGGAGCCATTGCAGACCAAGCCCCCAGGCCACTGTGGGCCAGTGGATGCGGCGCCGGTCCCGGGAGATGCCAAAGGCCAGCCCGATGAAGACGAGCACCCCCAGCAGCCCGGTCAGGCGTTCCATGCTTGCTCCCGCGAAGCGGTCAGAGTTCCCGGTTCAGGTCCTCGATGGCCTTCATCATCTCGTAGCGGGCCCGGCCCAGCAGGCCTTCCCGGTGCATCACCAGGACCAGCGAGCACTGTTCGGCCGCCCCCATCATGAGAATCCAGTGCTGGCTGGTGCAGAAGGCCACCTGTTCCACCTCGCCCCGGTCGAACTCCTCCACCGCCTGCTGGAGGTGGCGCTTGACCACGTTCCGGTAGGCTCCCAGGAGCTGCAGGGCATCGTTGGGCACCTCGATGGTGCGGGTGGAGATGGGTTCACCGTCCCGGTCCGTGAGGGTGGCCGCGATGGATTCGGGCACGCGCTCGATCAGGCGGTCGAGGATTTCCTGGAAGGGCATCGTGCGGCTCCGGGGAAGCGTGGATCCATCATGCCCCCGTCAGATGCCCCGCGCCACCTGCAGTGCCCATGTGGCCAGGAAGGCCGCCAGGGCCGCCAACCGCCACCCGAGATGATCGGGCAGGTCCGGGTAGGGCCAGCCCCGCCAGGCCCGAACCAGATCCCATGCCATGGCAAAAGGGGTGAGCAGGGCCAGGACGACGGCCACCGGATGCCAGTGGAAGGCCTCCTGCAGGTGGCCTTCCCACATCGCCACCGCGGCCCGGGTGCCGCCGCAGGTGGCGCAGGAGATGCCCAGCAGGGTCTTGGAGGGGCAAGGGGGGAGCGAAAGAAGGCCCCGGGTGGCGGACCAGGCCAGCAGGCCGCCCAGCCCGAGGGCACCCGCAAGGCCCAGCGCCAACCAGGGGATTCGAGGTGCTTGCTTCATGCCCCCGCCCGAGCTGCCGCCAGCATCATCAGCCCCAGGGTGAGCAGGGAGCAGCCGAAGGCCAGGGCCGCGTGCAGCAGCGTGGCCATCACGCCCTTGCAGGGGGGGCAGTCATGCCAGGCCGCCAGGGCGAAGCCCCGCTGCACCCAGAACCAGCCGTCCACTGCCAGGAGGGGGAGGAGCAGCGCAACCCCGAGGCCTGGAATCAGTCCCAGCAGGCCCAAGGCCACGCCCAGACCCCCGGATGCCAAGGCTTCCGCATCGGCGATGGCCGAAGCCCGGAATCCCGCACGGGAGGGGCGGGCCCCCAGCAGCCACAGGCTGCCGTGATCCCACACGGCATCATGGAGCCAGAGGCTCAACACGCCGAGGGGCGCTGCGGCGAGCAGAACCAGGGCCACGGTGCCTCCTTCGGGCAGCGGCAGCAGTTGAGCGGTGGCCTGGAGATCCCCCGCATGGAAGCCCGGCCCCAGGTGGGGCTCCAGAGCCCTCGGGAGGGGGCCCTCCCAGGTCTGGAATTGGCGCCAGATGCCCGCAAAGGCCTGGAACCCCAGGAGCCCGGCAAGGTAGGTCGGAGGGGTTCGAAGCAGCAGCATTCGGCCCAAGGCCCGACCCAGGCTGGGATCCTCCTGGGCCCGGGCGGGGAAGGCCCGCCAGGGTCGAAGGGCCGCGGCCCAGGCAAACGCAAGGGCCGACGACACTACATTCCGCCCTGGAGCCCTTTGGACAGGGCTTCCCGGAAGGCATCGCCCCCGAAGGCAAAAAGGCTGCCCAGGCAGGCGCCGCAGCAGAGAAGGAAGGCCAGGAAGGGCAGCCAGGCCCCCAGCACGCCCCGCCAGGTATCCGTGCGGTGGGCCCGGGCGCACAGCAGGCCGTACCAGGTGGTCAGCACCAGGGAGGTGAAGACGAGGTAGGCCATCTGTCCGATTTGTCCCGCCACGCCGGGAAGGAACTGGCACAGGGCCAGAGGGAAGGCTGCGAGGGTGCCGGCGGCCGATCCGTAGAGCAGGGTCCGGAAGGTGGCCACCAGTCCGACCTTGGAGCGGGTGGCGCCGGTGGCCCAGAGCCCGGCATGGATGAGGAGGCCCATGATCAGCATCCCGAGGGCCAGGCCGAAGGGGGCCCCGAACAGGGCAATCACCATCCCCAGGGTGCGGGCGAAGCCCTCGGGTTGGGGCGGCGTCGGAAGGCCCATCCAGGCCTGCCAGAAGGGCTGGATGGGGGAAAGGATTCCCAGGAGAGCGATGGCGAGGGTCAGGGGCAGCGCCAGCAGCGCGAAGAAACCGATGGGGGGCACCACATCCGTGGGAGCGGCCAGGGCCGGACCCAACTCCGCGGGACGCCGGACCAGCCACTGGAGGGTGGCGATCACGCGGGCTCCGAGGGTCGGGAACGCGGCCCGGTCCTCCCAGGGCATGTGGGGGGCGGCTGCATCCGGGGCGGGTGCGGCCAGGTCCGCCTGGGGCGGGGCAAAGGGGTTCTCCATCACTTCCTCCCGAAGGGTCTTTTGGGAAACACGGGGAGCCCGCGGGATCCTTCCTGCGCATCACAGGGGCTCGGTCCATGGATTGTAGGCGATGACTTCAACGGAGGCCCTGAACGCAGCCCTGCTGGACCGCGGAAGGGCATGGAGCCCATCACCCGTCGGGGAAGGGTTGCGGAAAGCTCCGGGTTTCACCTTCACGATGGGGTTCGCCGAAAAGAGGGAAGGTATGCGTCCTCCCACCCGCCATGCACCCCTGACTCCCCTGGATGCCCTGCGTGGCCTCCTCCGGGAGTCGTCGGAGGGGGATGCCGCTTTCCAGAACCGTCTGGTTCAGTCGGTCCAGGCCCTGAAGCGGCAATCCCTGGCCGTGCTGGGACCGGCCCTCCGGCAGCCCGCCTCCAGCCGAGCGCTGCGCCGGATGATCCTGCAGTTGGCGGTCCGTTTCGACTGGCCGGAGTGGGCGCCCCACCTCCGCCAAGCCCTGCTGCAGGAAACCGACCTCGGGATCTTCGATGAGGGATGCGCGGCCCTGGGGGCCCTGGGAACCCGGGAGGCCTGGGAGGCGCTGGAGGCCCTTCAGGCGGCCCGTGGGGATGCGGATCGACAGGTGATCCTGGACCGCGAACGGAACCTGCTCCAATCGCCTCAGGGGGTTGCCCACCATCTTGGCCGCCTCCAGGAAGGCGCCGGGAACCCGCGGCTGGCCCAGCAAGGGGCCCGCCATCTGGCTGTTCTGGCCGGGGAGGAGGATTTCCCGGCGATCCGCGATGCCTTCCTGGTGGGCGACGAGGTGGCCCAGCGGCTGGCGCTCCGCATCCTCGGGGGGGTGCCGGGGGAGGGCGTGACCGCCTTCCTGGCGGGACTTCTGGATCATGCGCGGCGGGAGCTGCTGGATGCCCAGGAGCTCCAGGCCCTCCTGCGGCGCACGGAATCCGTCCCCCGGGCTTCCGCCCGGGAGACCTTCCTGGCGCTGGTCGTGGAGCGGTTCCGGGAACGGGTGCCCCAGGAGGCCCAGGATCTTCGGCACCTCGCGGTCCAGGAGAACCTGGATCCCGTGGCCCTGCTGGAGCCCTTCCGGGCCGAGGGATCCACCGAAACCTTCCTGCTGGAAGCCCTGGGGCTGCTCCTTGAAAGCAAGGTGGCCCGCTACAGCGCCTTCCATTCCGAGACTCTGGCGGCCAACGAAGGGCGGCTGGTCCAGTTGACCGACCGCATCGAGCAGGTTTCCGAGCGGCTCGCCTATCGGGTGGACCTGGGTTTGGCGCAGCCCGGAGAGGTGCTCCGAGTCCTCACGGAGGTCTTCCACGATCGGCTCGGGGGCGATGCCTTTCTTTTTGCCTTCCTGCGGCTGGTGCCGCCAGCGGATGCTTCCATCCTGGAGGCCGTCCTGGCGGAACCGGAGGTGGGCCGTCGCCAGAAGTGCCTGGATGCCCTGGGAACCCGCGAGGACGATGCCCTTACGCCCTTCTTCCTCAAGGCCACCCTGGACCCCATCGTGGAAGTGGGCCATCTGGCCATGCACCACCTGGGCAAGCTGCCGGGCAGCCTTCCGGCGCTCATGGCGTTATTCGAGTCCGGACAGCCGGACCAGATGCGTCGGGCCATCCGGGCCTTCGCCGAGAACCACACCGCGGAGGCCGCGGAGCCCCTGCTGGCGTTCGTGCAGAAGGACCTCCGGGATGATCTGCTGGTGGAGGCTGTGGATGCCCTGGCCAATCTGGGGGTGGAGCGGGCTGCGGAACCCCTGCTCAACCTCCTCCACGATGGCAAGCCTCTGGCCCTACAGGTCAGTTTGGCTCGGGCCCTCGGGATGCTGGGCACCGAAGAGGCCTCCCTCGGGCTGATCCACAAGGCGCCCCAGTTGAAGCACCCGCAGGTGCTGGTGCTCTGCCTGGAAGGAGCCCTGTCCGCGTTCATGAGCTTCGACCAGCCTCTGCCGGTGGCTGAACTGCCCTCCCTGCTGCAGCTGGTGGATCGCTGCTGCGACGAGCGGGAAGGCGAGGGCCAGCGTCTTCGGGCGGTGCTGGCCATGCAGAACCTCTACGTGCTGGAGCGGGACGCCTACGAACGCCTGAGGGACCGGTTTTCGGATTTCCTGTTCGACATGCGGGCGAAGGAGTCCTGGGATCGGGAGAGCAACGACCGGGTGGCGGCGGTGGTCAAGGAAATGGCTAGGCGCAGCGAGAATCTCGCCCAGCTGGCCCAGCGGGAGGCGGACCTCAGGAGCCGTCTGGCCAAGCTGCCCCCGGAGGGGCCCCGGCGGGTGGAGGCCATGCTCCAGCTCCGGGATGCCCTGGGAGCACCGGGGCTGATCCTGAGGCCTGAACTGGGGAGAACCCTCGGAGGCCTGGTGCGCGAAGGACTCCTGCGCGACGGCAGCGAATGGCGCGAAGTGGCCCTCCTCTGCGAGATCGGTGGCCTGAGCCGGCAGGCCGAGCTGGTGGAGCCCATCCGGGATGTGTTCCTTCGGGCTTCGGGACTGGGCCTCAAGAGCGCCGCACGGGAGGCGCTGTCCCAGCTGGGTCTCAGCGAGTCGGACCTGAACCGGCGCCCGCCCATTCGAAGCATCCTGGTGCTGGAGCCCAGCGCCTTCTTCCGCAAGCGGGTCCTGGCCGCCCTGGCGAGCGCCGGCGACTGGGAGATCCGGGAGGCCGGCAGCCGCGGGGAGGCGGAGGAACGGCTCGGGGCGACTCCGGCGGACCTGATCGTGTCCGAGATCCAGGATGGCGAGGGCGACCTGGCTCCGTGGCTGGAGATCCAGTACGGGCGCGGGCGGATCCGGGGTCTGGTCCTTTCCACCGCCACGCGTGATCTGGGCGCCCTGGAAGGCCAGCCCTGGCTCGTGGCCACCTGCTTCAAGCCCTATTCCATGGAGCAGCTGCTCCAGGGGCTCCAGGCTTGATCCGGGTTAGAATCAGGCCTTCACCCGAATTGACCGAGGCCCCCATGAGTGTCCGCCCACGGCGGTTGATCATCCCCCCCGTGATCCTGTCCCTGGCGCTGGTTCTGGGTGCCCAGGAGGCGGATCTGGCGGAGCGGCTGTTCCGTTCCGGGGAGCGGGCCTACGGGGCGCGATCCCATGCCGAGGCCCTGGAAACCTGGAACCAGCTGCTCCAGCAGGCGCCAACCAGCCCCTTCGCCGCCCAGGCCCTGCTCCGAATGGCTCGCCATTTCGCGGAGGTGGAGCAGAAGCCCGAGGCGGCCCTGCCCCTGCTGGATCGGATCAAGGCCGAGCACATGGCCACCCCCTGGGCTGCGGAAGCCCTCCTGATGCGGGGCCGCCTCCTGGCGTCCCGCGCAGCCAAACCCTCGGACCTGCGGGAGGCGGTGGCGGAATTCCACCGGATGGTGGATCTGTTCCCGGATCATGTGGCGGTGCCGGAAGCCCGGCTGCAGCTGGGGCTCGCTGCGGTCCGCCAGACTCAGTGGGATCGGGCCCTGGTCCACCTGGCAGACGTGCTCCGCCTGGATCCGGCCACGCCCATCGCGGCCCAGGCCTGGCTCCAGATGGCGGAATGCCTGGACTGGATGGGCGACCTGGAGGGATGCCTCCGGCTGCTCCAGGGCCTCCGCAGCGCCCACCCGGAGCGGCCCGAAGCCGCGGAAGCAGCCTGGCGGCTGGCGGTGCGGGTGAAACACCGACTGATCCGGCCTCCTTTCCGCTCCACAGGCCCGTGGCCCGCCGGACGGCAGAAGTGGCTCAAGACGCCGACCCTGCTCGGGACGGGAGCCGATGGGGGCTTGTTCATCTACCAGAGCGATCTGGACCGGGCCTTCCGTCTGACCGGTTCGGAACTCGCCGCCAGCGGCGGAACGGCCAAGGATGCCCGGGCCCTGGTGGTGGGACCCGGGCATCAGGCCTGGCTGCTGACCCGGACCGGTGTGGTGAAGGGAGAAGGTGAGGTCTGGCCCCTTCCGGAAGGCGCCTCCAATCCTGTGGGGGCCTGCCGGGATGCCTGGGGGCAGCTCTGGGTGGCCGATGGCAAGGTCGGAACCCTCACCCTGCTCTCGCCGGAAGGCCAGCCCCGCAGCCTTCCCTCGCCTGCGGCGGTGGCTTTGGCGGGCCTCCCTTCGGGGGGCGCGGTGCTGGCTTCCGACGCGAATCGGAGCCTGCTCTTCCTGGATGCCGTGGGGCAGACTCGCTTCACGGTGCCCTATGGCCAGGGGCTACCCAAGGCCTTCACCTCCGTCGTGGCCTTGTGCAGCGATCCCGTCGGCCACGTGGCGGCCCTGGTGGATGGGGCATTCGAAGGGGTGGTGCTTTGGGGGCCGGATGGCACCCTGCTGCGCCACGCCACGCTGGAATCCCTGGGCCTCAAGGGTCGGTTCCGGGCCATCGCCCTGGACCGTGAAGGCGGCGTGATCCTGGCAGACCGCTCCAACGACCTGCTGATCCGGCTGGACTGACATGCGACGCACCCTCTGCCTGCTCTTCTGTCTGCTGCTCGCCTTCGGAGGCGCCCTGGGAGCCCAGGAGCCGGCCCTCCGGGAGACGTTCCAGGAGGCCAAGGCCCTTTGGGCCACCCAGGGGGACCGGGATGGGGCTACGGCCCGCTTCGAACAGGTGCAGGCCGCCCTCCAGCCCCAGGTCCAGACCTTGAGCCCCGAGGGCATCCGGATGCTCTGCGAGACCTACAACTGGCTGGCGGTGCTGGACGACCGCAATCCCGCCCGCAAGGCTCGGGTCGCGGGTCATCTGGACGCGATCCTGGATCTGGACCCTGAATTCGAAATCGATCGGAACCTTTCGAACACTCGGCTCCAGACGGCCTTCGACGGGATCCGGAACCAGAAGCTGGCCCGCATCACGCTCACCCTTCAGCCCGAAGGAGGCGTGCTGACGGTGGATGGCAAGGCCCGGCCGGCCGGGAGCGTGCCGCGTTTCCTCCAGCCCGGTCTGCGCACCTTGGCCTACGCCAAGCCCGGGTACGAAACCGTGGCGCAGGAGGTCGAACTGGCCCTGAAGGTGCCCAAGCCCCTCGCCTTCGAGCTCCGGCGCACGTCCTCCACGGTGACGATCCACACCATTCCTTCTGGAGTGGAGGTGCTCCTCGATGGGAAGCCGGTCGGCACCACCCAGGGCATGGCCAGCGGGGCCGATCGGCCCCTGGCGGAAAAGGTTGGGGTTCCCGTGGAGCAGATGAGCGAAGGCTTCGTGGTGGCGGGCCTCACGGAAGGCCGGCACCTGCTGGAGCTGCGGGCGCCCTGCCATCGGCCCCGGCGCCTGGAACTGGATGCCAGCTTCAGCATTCCCTTCGCGGACCATGTGCTGGAGCCCGCCAAGCTGGAGCTGAGCCAGGGGACCTTGACGGTCCGCTCCACGGTGCCCGGCGAACTCCTGCTGGACGGCAAGCTCATGGGGACGGTCCCCGTCCAGGATCTGGCCGTTTGCGCAGGTCCCCACCAGCTCCAGGTGCGGTATCCCGCCGGTGGTTTCACCCAGGCCATCGAGGTGCCCGAAGGGCAGGCCGTGGTGGTGGCGGCCCGTCCCAAACCCAGGATGGCGGTGCTGGGGCCTGTCGACGAGGCGGCCTTCACGGGGCGGGATCGCTTCCTGCAACTCCTGGGGTCGCTGGATTCTCGCCTGACCCAGGTGGCCGTCCTGCCGCCCCAGGCGGGAGAAACCCCGGAGCAGGCGGAAGCGCGCCTGAAGGCCGCGGGGGGCGCCGAACTGCTGCTGCAGGTCCACCCAGTCCGGACGGCCACCGCCCATGAGATCGAACTGGTGGTTTCGACGCTCCAGGGCGAGCAGGAACGGTTCCGGGTGAAGCCTCTGGAGCAGGATCCTTTCGGGGATCTGGTGGCCCGCATGAATCAGGTGCCTCGTGAAGTCCGGCCCCATCTGGGCATGGTCCTGCTGGATGTGCCGGGCCAGGCCGGGCCCTGGGTGCTGTCCGTGGGGCCGGAGGCCCAGGCCGCCGGGGTGGAGCCCCGCAAGCCCATTGTGGAGGTCGGTGGACAGCCCGTGGCCTCAGTGGCGGAATTCCAGGCCAGGCTTCAGCAGGGCGGGGATGTGGTGGAGTTCCGGCAGGCTGCAGGGGGACCCGTGAAGGCGCTGCCCCTCCGCCAGGCCCCGCTGGAGCTTCCCGTGGCCTCCGCCGCCTTCTGCTACCCCCTGGTGCTTGCGGACCTTCGCCTGCGGCTCAAGGGCGCCGCCGGCGAGGAGGCGGGCCGCCTGAGGTTGTGGCAGGCTCTGGCCCTCATGCATTTCCGCCGCTACGACAAGGCCCTGGAGGTTCTCCGGGAGGCTCGTGCCGGTGCGGCCCGCGGCGTGAGCCAGGGCACCTACGACTACTACGCGGGCCTCTGCCTGCAGCGGTTGGGCCAGACCTATGGGCCCGAGGCCACCCAGGCCTACCGCCAGGCCCTGCAGTTTCCCCATGCCACCCTCTTCGGTCCCGAAGGCCCCCGCGTGGCTCCCCTGGCCCAGCGGGCCCTCGACGATCTCAACCCCTGATCCAGGAGCTTCCATGACGCGAACCCTCTCCTCCCAACGCGGTGAAGGCAAGATCGGCTGCATCGTCAGCCTGCTCGTGCTTGTCGTTCTTGGCGCAGTCGCATTCAAGGTGGTTCCGGTGGTCTTCTCGAACCAGGAGTTCGTGAGAAGCGCCGAAGAGATCGCTGGGCGCGCCGCGACCCTGAGCCAGGACAACATCACCCTCCAGATCCAGAAGCGCGCCCAGGACCTTGAGATCATGGAGGCGCTGGAACCCGGCGCCGTGACGGTGGTGAAGAGTGGTGGCGGGCAAGGCACCTGTCGGTTGAGCCTGAACTACGTCCGGAAAGTGGACCTTTTCGGTATCACCACCATCGACATCAAGACCAACAAGGAGAAGGCCATCCCCTTCGCCGACTACCGCTGACGCGCAGTGCCGAGGGGGGAACAGATGCTGGATCTGGACCGGGATCCCTGGGGTCCCGGTGTTCCCTTGAATGGCCCGAGCCTTCCCGGTTCGAAGTCCATGACGAACCGAGCCCTCCTGCTGGCAGCTCAGGCGCCCGGCATTTCACTGCTGCGGTGCGCCCTGGAGGCCGAAGACACCCGGGTGATGCGGGAGGCGCTCCGCACCCTTGGGATGGGGGTGGAGGCCGAGGGCCTCGCCTGGCGAATCACCGGCGGGAGCCGTCCTGAGCCCTCAGCGCCTTTGTGGCTGGGGGCTTCGGGAACCACGCTGCGCTTCCTGCTGCCCTGGCTGGCGCTTCAGGCCCCCCAATCCGTGTGTTTCGAGGGAGAGCCCC
>MWBB01000043.1 GCA_002068835.1 Acidobacteria bacterium ADurb.Bin340
CTTCCGCGCCCCGCCCCAGCCAGGCCAGCACCCGGGCGGTGGCGGCGCCCTGGCCGCTGGGAACATCCAGCACCAGGGGCACCATCACGAAGGCGCCATCGATCGTTTCCAGATAGCCCGTCCGCAGCTTGAGGGGAAAAGCCCGCCCGCTGCTGCGGAGGCGGTCCAGGAAGGGGGCATCCGGCGGCACCCGGTCCCGCAGCCCCAGGGGATCCATCTGGGCCATCCTCGCCCGGACCGGGTCGGGACTGGCCAGATCCCGCGCGCTGGCTTCGAGGCGCCGACGGACTTCTTCGGGATCCCGGAGGGGCGCCAGACGCTCCCCCAGGAGGATCGGCGCCAGCCCGTAGGCCTGTTCCGTGAGCAGGCGCCCCACGGCCGCATCGCCATCCAGGAAGCTGCCTGCGGCCAGCAACGGGGGCCACAGGGCCGGACCTCCGGGACCGGGAATGGGCACCGGCGCGCTCAGGCGCCCTTCGCCGCCCAGGCCGTTGAGGGGCGTTCCGTCGTGGTCCAGGAGGCGCTCCACCAGGCTTTCCGCCCAGTCCCGCCGGGCTTCCAGGTTCGCAGGGCCACCTTCCGCGCAAAGCCAGAGAATCTCCTGCTGTCCCACACCCGTTTCCAGGCTGGCTTTCACCACCGGATGGTCCGTGGGCAGCAGGCTCATCAGGTCCAGCCTTCGCTCGATGCGGAAGGCGCCCAGACCCAGGGCCAGGGTCGCCAGCCCCAGGAGCACCCAGAGCCCCACCGGCCGACGCAGGTGCAGCAGGAGCAGGGCCCGAAGCAGGCGCGTCATCCCGCGAGGCTCTCCAGCAGCCGCACCAGCGTAGGCCTTAGGGCCACCCGCCGGGCCTGGGCCAGGCGGTGGAAGAGGTTGGGATCCTCCAGGCGGGTCAGCGGGAACTGCTCCGGGGTGAGGTTCTCCACCCACCGCGAGGCCGTGGCCACGGTGGGCAGCGCCTCCGCATAGCGGTGGTCCAGCAGCTGGGCCACCGAGCGGAGCACCCGCAGGTCGGGATCCAGACGGTCCAGGTCATCCAGCACCAGGCAGGGCGCCTTCAACAGGGGCGCCATGCGGTCCCGTTCGCTGCGGAAATCCAGGTCCCGGAAGGAGCGCGTGTCGTAGTAGACATCCTTCAGCTCCTGGCTGAAGGTCCGGGCGGAAACGAACAGGCCCGGCCGGCCCGTCTGCGCACACCAGGCCCTGAGCACGGCCGCCGCCAGGCTGCTGCGCCCGCTGCCCGGAGGGCCATCGATCCACCAGAGATCCACCGGGTCCCGGCCCTGGCGCGCCCAGGCCAGGAGCGCCTTGTAGCCCTGGGGTTCCTGGGCCGGCTTGAGGTCCTTCCACTGGGCCTCGCCCAGGGACAGGCGGGCTCCGCACTTGTGGAGGATCAGGTCCAGCTTGGAACGAAGCTCCTCAGGCAGGCTCTCCCGGCCCGCGGGATGCTCCATGAGCTGGCAGGCCTGGGTGAGGGCCGCTGCCAAAGCCTCCCGGGGATGTTTCGTCTTCCACCAATCCCAGAATCCCTCCAGGCTGGCGCTGCGGTAGCGGGCGGGAATCCCTGCCGCGGCCTCCGCCTCGGCGGCCTCCCGGGTGCAGGTGCAGGGCCTCGCAGGCACGGCCGGGTCCGGATCCAGCACCACGCCAAGGCCCCCGCAGAAGGGGCAACCCTTGCGGCCGGTCACGGACGGTCCTTGTGGATGAAATCGCTGAGCAGGGTCCGGCGGCGGTCCCGGATCTTGCCGAAGGCCCGCTCCTCGATCTGGCGCACCCGCTCGCGGCTGATGGGGGGATCGAAGGTCTGGCCGATGCGCTCCAGGGTGACGGGATCCTGCCCCGTGAGGCCGAAATGGAGGGTGATGATCTTGCGCTCCTTTTCCGAAAGGATCGCAAGGCTCTGGCGCACCTGCTCCTGGAAGGCTTCGTGGTCCACCGCCTCCATGGGGCTGGGCTCGATGCTCTGCTCCAGGCTGTCTCCCAGGGTGAGGTCCGACTCTCCAACGCCCTGCTCCGTGGACACGGTGCTGGTGGTCTGCTGCAGGAGCTGGAGGCGCTGCACCTCCTCCTCGGTGAACTGGGGCGCCGCCGCCACGATTTCCTGGGCCGAGGGTTCGTGGCCCAGATCCTGCCGCAGCCGGTGGGTGATGCGGTTCAGCTGCACCAGATGGCCCGCCACCTTCTGGGGCAGGCGGATCTTGCTGCCGTGCTCGGCCAGGGCGTGGAAGATGGCCTGGCGCACCCACCATGACGCGTAGGTGAGGAACTTGTTCTCCCGCTCCGGATCGAAGCGCTTGGCCGCCTCGATGAGGCCCAGGTTCCCCTCGCTGATGAGGTCCAGCAGATCCAGACCCATGCCCTGGAACTTCCGCGCTTCCTTCACCACAAAGCGGAGGTTGCCCTCCACCAGCATCTTCAACCCTTCCGGGTTGCGTTCGTTCTGCCACAGACGGCCGTATTTCCGCTCCTCCGCCGCCGTCAGCAGGGGAAGGTCGCGGATGGAATCGAAGTACTTATCGAGGCTGCGCTCGTCCTGATGCCGCTGCGCCAAGGTTCACCCGTCGTGGAGGGAGTCCAGCCTAGCATGCAGCTCAGCTGTGCTTGCGAACCCCGTGGGACGGCAGTTTGACGAGTCCGGTGGGATGGGCGGAAGCGGGTTCCGGAACCGGACGCTCCACCGCCACCCCCGCGTTCCGGAGCTGGTGTTCGTAGTGCTCCACCACCCGCTGCATCTCCGCCTGCATTTTCTCCATGCGGTCCCGGAGGTTCATGACCACTTCCACCCCGGCGAGGTTCACCCCCAGGTCCCGTGTCAGCGAAAGGATGAACTCCAGGCGTTCCAGATCCTCGTCGCTGTAGAGCCTCGTCTTCCCTTCGGTGCGGCTGGGCAGCAGCAGGCCCTCCCGCTCGTACATGCGCAGGGTCTGGGGATGGATCTGGTAGCGCAGGGCCACCACCCCGATCATGTAGCATCCCGCCTTCGCATCCCTCCGCACACCTACCTCCCGAACCGTTCACGGATGCCGTGATCGTTGAGTTCCGCCAGTTCCCGCAGCAGTTCCTTGCTGCGCTCGTCCCGGATCTCCGGCGTCACCACCTGGATTTCCGCAAAGAGGTCGCCCCGCTGAGTGGAGCGAGGAATGGGCATGCCCTGGCCCTTGAGACGCAGCTTGGCCCCTCCCTGGGTTCCCGGCGGCACCTTGATGGTGGTGGAGCCCTCGGGTGTCGGGACCTCCACCTTCGCCCCCAAGGCCGCTTCCGTGAAACTCACGGGCAGCTTCAGGTAGAGGTTCGGCCCCCGGCGCTCGAAGCGGGGGTCTGCCTCCACCTGCACATGGAGGTAGAGATCCCCGGCGCCACCGCCCCGGCGGCCCGCTTCGCCCTTGCCGGCCACCCGGAGTCTGGCGCCGTCTTCCACGCCGGGCGGCAGGTTCACGGCCACCTGCTCCTTCACGGGGTTGCGGCCACGCCCCTGGCAGGCGCCGCAGGCAGGTGCCCGCTTGCCCGTGCCGTGGCAGGCCTCGCAGGGCACCCGGGACTTGAAAAAGCCCATGCCCTGTTCGTGGAAGCCTCGCCCTTGGCAGGAACTGCAGGTGGATTTGGCGGCCCCCGGCGTTTCACCACTGCCCTGGCAGGTCCGGCAAGTCTCCGTGCGCTGCAGGTTCAGGTTCAGCCGGGTGCCCCGGAAGGCATCCTGGAAACTGATCCGCACGAGATGCTGCGTGTCCTCCCCGGGCTGGGGGCCAGGGCGGCGGCCCCGGCCCCCACCCTGGAAGAAGTCCCCGAACATCCCGCCCAGATCCCCGAAATCGAAGCCCTGGAAACCGCCACCCCCCGGACCCGCCTGGGGCCCTGCGGGATCGCCGAACTGGTCGTAGTTCCGACGCTTCTCCGCATCCGAAAGCACGTCGTAGGCTTCGGAAACCTCCTTGAAGCGCGTCTCCGCCTCCCGGTTGCCCGGGTTGAGGTCCGGATGGTACTTCCGGGCCAGCTTGCGGTAGGCCTTCTTCACCTCCTCCTCGGAGGCGCCCTGGGAAATGCCCAGCACCTTGTAGTAGTCCGCCTTCGCCATGCCGCCAGTCTAGAGCGGATATGCGCGTGACGCACTCATATTTTTTGGAGTGCGTCACGCGCCCACCTGGAACGGATCAGCGGAGCGCGAGGCTCACCTGGTCCAGCACGAAGGAGGTCTGGAGGCTGGTGTCCTCCGTGGCCTTGAAACTCAGACGCACGGTCTGTCCACGGTAGGCGGACAGGTCGAAGCTCCGCTCCGCATAGCCTGCCGCCTTGTTGAGGTTGCTGTAGGTGGCCAGGGTCTTGAGCACGGTCCCGGAACTGTTCAGAACCTGCACCGTCAGCTTGTCGTAGGCGCGGCTGGTGGTGGTCTCGGCGGTATCGATGTGGAGCTGGAAGCGCAGGGTGGCCGAAGTGGCGGACGAAGGAATCGCCACCGTCTGGGCCAGCGACTCCGAAGCGGATCGTCCGTTCCCCCCCAGCCACGCGCAGCGGGAGCCCGCATAGGGCGCCTGGCCGCTGAAGGTGCCGATGGCTCCGGTGGTGCCTGTCCACGGCGTGACGCCCGCCTCGAACCCGCCGTTCTGGATCAGCTCCGAGGCAGGCGTGCCCCCGCCTACGGTGAAGGCCACGGAGGGGGACGTCCCCACGTTGCCGGCGGCATCGTATGCCTTCGCAACCAGACTGTGAGCGCCTTCGGCCAGGGCCGTGGCCTCAAGCGTGAGCGTGTAGGGACGGGTGGCATCGGTTCCCTTCAGGACGCCATCCACCAGGAACTCCACGCGGGCCACGCCAACGTTGTCCGTGGCCGTGGCGCTGAAGGTGTGCTGGGTGCCGCTGACCCCATGGCTGGCGGTCACTGCGGGCGCCTGGGTGTCAGAACCGCCGCCGGAGGCGCTGCCCTTGACGGGCCAGGTCCATGCGCCGTATTCGGAAGACGCCACGGCCTGGGGCTTGGCGGGATCATTGGCGACCGCCAGCACCAGATCCCGGGCCAGCGCCACCGCCCGAACGAGCTTCACGTAGTCGATCTTGTCCGGCGTGTCCGTAGTGCGATGCAGGTCCGCATGGTCGCCGGAGTTGAAGAAGACCGCAGGGATCCCGCGCTGGGCGAAGCTGTAGTGGTCCGACTGGCGCCAGTAGCCGTCGATACCCTTGCTGAGATCCAGGTCATGGTTGCGCACCAGTTCCCGGGCCTTCTTCACGAGGGTGGTGACCTGGCCTGAGACGGCCGCCGGGGTGATGTACAGGGTCCGCGTGGCGTTTCGCCCCAGCATGTCCATGTTCACGTTGGCCACGATCTGGCTGAGGCTCACGGGGGGGTTCTGGACGAAGGCCGCGCTGCCCAGCAGGCCCTTCTCCTCGCCGCTGCAGGCCAGGAAGAGGATGCTGCGCTTGGGGGCTGCCCCCACGGTCAGGGCCGCCAGCTCCATCAAGGCCGCCGTTCCGCTGGCATTGTCATCGGCCCCCGGGTAGTAGCCGTTCACGCTCCTGCCGATGTGGTCGAAGTGGGCCGTCACCACCACGTACTGGCCCTTCAGCGCCGGATCGGTTCCCGGCACCACGCCCACCACGTTGGCCGCCTGGGTGGCCAGCCGCACGGGCTCCGTGGCCGGATCCACCCGGCCGAAGGAACGGGGTTCCACGGGTCCGAAGGCCGGATCACCGGTCCCTGGCAGGAAACCGAGCAGCCGAGCACCGGCTTCGTTCACATGGATGCGGGGCAGCCGCCCTTCCGGATGAGAGGCGGGCAGCGGAAAGGCGTCGCCGCGAAGGGGCTGGAAAGGCGCCGGCCCTGCCTGAAGGTGCTGCCGGGGGGAGCGAGGGAGCTGGATCAGGAGAATCCCTGCGGCGCCTGCGGCCTCGGCGGCCCGAGCCTTTGCCTCGGTGGTGGCCGCGGCCCCATCCACACCTTCAGGGGCCCCTTCCAGGACCACCACCCATTGGCCCTTCACCTCCCGGCCGGCGTAATCATCCCGCTCCCCGCTCCGCAGACCCCAGCCCAGGTACACCGCCTCCCCTCCCGCCACCGGGCGCCCGTGGGCCTGGTAGTGCAGGTCCGGGACCAGGGTGGTGCCGTTCACGGTGACGCCCTGCTGCAGGTAGCTGGAAAGGGTGTAGGCGTGGTGGTACGGCGTTTCTCCACCCATGCCGGTCCCGGACAGGGTGGCGAGCCCCAGGGCCTGCATCCGGCCCGCAAGATAGGTGGCGGCCTTCACGCAGCCCGGCTGGCCCGTTTCGCGACCCTCCAGGGCGGGGCTGGCCAGGTATTCCAGCATCTGCTTCATGCGGGCCGCATCCTGGGCGCCGACCGTTCCGGCGGCGAGGAGGCAGCAGACGAGGGCACGGGTCGTGAAGGCCATGGAGGCTCCTTGAAGGTGGACGTCCGCCAGGCCCGAAAGCGACCCCAGGATGGGCGCGTCTCCTTCGGAAGGCTGGCAGCGGACGAGGCTTTCCTACGATGCCCCAGGCCTCCGCGGAGTGGGTGTTAAATGTTGTAAAACGCCGAAGGGCCGGGATGTCCCGGCCCTTCGTGTGGGTGCAGCGTTCCGTTCAGCTCACCACTTCGGCATCGATCACATCGTCGTCCTTCTTGGGGGCCGGGGCGCCGGGGGCGGGAGCGGTCCCTTCCTGGGGGGCGCCCTCGCTGGTCTTGTAGAGGTGCTCGGCCATCTTGTGGCTCTTCTGCTGGATCGCCTCCAGAGCCTTCTTGATGCGCTCGGCCTCCAGGCTGGACAGGGCCTCCTTACCTTCGGCGATGGCCTCCTCCAGCTCCTTCTTGTCGGCCTCGGGCACCTTGTCGCCGTTCTCCTTCAGAAGCTTCTCCAGCTGGTAGATGGTCTGGTCCAGGTGGTTCTTGTCCTCCAGCAGGGCCTTGCGGGCGTCATCCTCAGCCTTGTGGGCCTCGGCCTCCTTCACCTTGGCTTCGATCTCATCCTTGTTGAGGCCCGTGGTGCCCGTGAGGGTGATGGAAGCATCGCGGCCCGTGCCCTTGTCCTTGGCGGTGACGTGCACGATGCCGTTGGCGTCGATATCGAAGATCACCTCGATCTGCGGCATGCCTCGGGGCGCAGGCGGGATGTTGCCCAGGTGGAAGCGGCCCAGCAGCTTGTTGGCCTCCACCAGCGGACGCTCGCCCTGAAAGACCTCGATGTCCACGCCGGGCTGGTTGTCCACCGCCGTGGTGTAGACCTCGCTCTTGCGGGTGGGGATCGTGGTGTTGCGGGGGATGATCACGCTCATCTGCCCGCCGTTGGCGTTGATGCCGAGGCTGAGCGGCGTCACGTCGAGGAGCAGCACGCCCTTCACGTCGCCCGCCAGCACGCCGCCCTGGACGGAGGCGCCCACGGCCACCACCTCGTCGGGGTTCACGCTCTTGTTGGGCTCCTTGCCGAAGATCTGCTTCACCAGCTCCTGCACCTTGGGGATGCGGGTGGAGCCGCCCACCAGCACCACCTCCTGGATCTCGTGGTGGCTGAGCTTGGCGTCCTTCACCGCGTTCTCGCAGGGCACGCGGAGCTTGGCCAGGATGGGTTCGATCATGGCCTCGAAGCGGGCCCGGGTCAGGGTCTGGGTGATGTGCTTGGGGCCGCTGGCGTCCGCAGTGATGTAGGGCAGGCTGATGTCCGTCTGGGTGGTGCTGGAGAGTTCGCACTTGGCCTTCTCCGCCGCCTCCTTCAGGCGCTGGAGCGCGTCCGCCTGCTTGCGCAGATCGATGCCCTCGGCCTTCTGGAACTCCTCCACCAGCCAGTCGATGATCACCTGGTCCACGTTGTCGCCGCCCAGATGGGTATCGCCGTTGGTGGACTTCACCTCCACCACGCCTTCGCTCACTTCGAGGATGGAGATGTCGAAGGTGCCGCCGCCGAAGTCGAAAACAGCGATGGTGCCGTCCTTCTTCTTGTCCAGACCGTAGGCCAGGGCGGCCGCGGTGGGCTCGTTGATGATGCGCATCACCTCCAGGCCCGCGATGGCGCCGGCATCCTTGGTGGCCTGGCGCTGGGCATCGTTGAAGTAGGCGGGCACCGTGATGACGGCCTTGGTGACCTTCTCGCCCAGATAGGCCTCGGCGCTCTCCTTCATCTTGGTGAGCACCATGGCGCTCAGCTCTTCCGGGGAATAGATCTTGCCGTTGATCTCCACCTGGCAGCCACCCTTGTCGGAGCGCTCCACCTTGTAGGGCACGAGCTTCTGCTCCTTCTCGGAATCGGCATAGGGCAGGCCCATGAAGCGCTTGATGGAGTAGACGGTGCTCTTGGGCTGGGCCACGGCCTGGCGCTTGGCGGTGGCGCCCACCAGCCGCTCGCCGGTCTTGGGGTTGAAGCCAAGCACAGAGGGGGTGGTGGCCCCGCCTTCGGCGTTGGGGATGACCTTGGGCTGGCCGCCCTCCATCACCGCAACGCAGGAATTGGTGGTGCCAAGGTCGATGCCAATGATTTTCGACATGGGGGACTCCTTCGGTCAGGGACCGGAGCGAACGCTCCGTGCCCCCAGTGTAGGGAGGGATCCGGCAGTGTCAATCAAATCTTCTTAATCGCACTCATATTTCTTTCGTTAATCACTGAAGCACTCGTCGCCAGCGCCCCGCCGCCCTAGGCTCAAGGCATGATGCTGCGCCCCTGCCCCCTCTGCCGGAAGCCCGTGGATCTGGAAACCGCCCCCTGGCGGCCCTTCTGCTCGGAACGCTGCAAGACCCGGGATCTGGGAGCCTGGGCCTCCGAGGACTACCGGCTCGCCCAGGAACCGGAAGCGGAATCCGGCGAAGGCTGGACGGAGGAGACCCCTCGGGCAGACTAGGGGCGTGGTCAGCCCCGAGTTCCGAATCCGCACGCGCCGTCAGGTGAGCCGCTTGGCCCAGGTGATGCCCGGGTCGAGCCCCTCCCTGCGGCGGGCCTTGGCCCGGATGCGGAGCACCCTGCTGGCGGGTCGGCCCCCGGCGCCTCCGTTTTTCCAGACCTTGCACGCCCTTCTGGCCCAGGAAGGTGATGTGAGCCTGGATGAGCTCATGGCCACCGCGGGCGAACAGACCTACGGCCTGCTCATCCTCGTCTCGGGCCTGATCAGCTTCATTCCGGGCGTGAGCATGGCCGGCGGCCTGGTGGCCCTGATCCTGGGACTGCAGATGGCCCGGGGCGTACCCCGGCCCTGGCTGCCCCGGCGTTTGGCTTCCCTGCATCTCCACCGAGGCCGCGTGAAGGAAGGGCTGGCCCGCTTCGAGGGCTGGCTGGCCCGCCTGGGACGCCGGGGCGACTCGGGCCAGCCCCTGAACCAGCGCTGGATGGGCGTGATGGTGCTCTGGACCGCCTTCCTCACGGCCCTGCCCGTGCCTCCCATCATCCCGATGGGCAACGCCATCCCCGCCGCCACCCTCTGCCTGCTCGGGGCCGCCCTGCTGGAAGAGCGCCCCGCCTGGGCCTGGATCGGCGCCCTGGGGATGCTGGGCACCACCCTCTACCTGGGCCTTTCGGCCCGTCTTCTCTGGGCCGGCCTTGTCCGGCTGATGGCCTGATGCGCTTCGATATCCTGACCCTCTTCCCCGAATACTTCGAAGCCGCCCGCCTCGGCATCACAGGCCGCGCCTTCCGGGAGCTGGGCCACGGCCTCCACACCCACAGCTACCGGCCCTTCGCCGGCAACACCTTCGGCCATGTGGACGATGCCCCCTTCGGCGGCGGCCCCGGCATGGTGCTGCGCCCCGAGGTGCTCCAGACGGCCCTGGACAGCCTGCCGCGCCTGGAGCCCCGCCGGGTCATCCACTTCACCCCCGCGGCCCCGCCCCTGACCCACGCCAAGGTTCTGGAACTGGCGACCCAGGCTCAGGTGGTGCTCGTCTGCACCCGCTACGAGGGGCTGGACCAGCGGGCGGTGGAGGCCCTGGTGGACGAGGAGTTCAGCCTGGGCGAGGCCGTGCTCTCCGGCGGCGAACTGCCGGCCCTGTGCCTCATCGATGCCGTGTGCCGCTGGCTGCCGGGCGTGCTGGGCAACGCCGAAAGCGCCGAGCAGGACAGCTTCGCCACCGGCCTGCTGGACCATCCCCACTACACCCGGCCCGAAATCTGGGCGGACCGCCCCGTGCCCGAGGTGCTGCGGGGCGGCAACCACGAAGCTGTCCGCCTGTGGCGGCTCCGGGAAGCCATGGCCCGAACCCGGCGCCTGCGGCCCGACCTATGGACCCGGTTCCTCCAGGAAAGGCTGCCCGCCCTGCCCCGGCCCGACCAGTGGGTTGCCTGGCAGGTGGAGCATCCGGAAACCTGGGACCAGCCCAAACCCAAAGGCTGGAAAGGGTGGCCCACCGCACACCGGGAGCAGCCATGAGGACCTACCGTTTCTGGGCCGAGGCCGTCGAGGATCTGGAGGTCGATGGCGCACTCCAGCGCACCCGGGTCTGCGCCGGTTCCAACCATTCCGAGGCGGACGCCCGGGAGGAGGCCCAGCGTCGGCTGGCCTGGGTCCGCCTCCGGATCGCGGGGGAAGCCTCGCCCCGGCGGGAGGCCGAGTACGAGGCCGACATCCGGGAACCGGTGCTGGAAGCCCTCTCCGAGGAAGCCGTCATCACCCGGAACCGCTACGGAGCCCAGGTGCTCAACTGCGCCCGCCTGCCCATCCTCGATGTGGACCATCCGCCCGCGCGGATCCGGGACTGGTTCAGCCGGAAGACCCCCGAATGGGCCGAAGCACGGATGCGTTCCGTCCTCGGGGACCTGCTCCGCAAACCCTGGGCATCCCCCTTGGGCTTCCGGCTCTACGCCACGGCCCAAGGCTTCCGGGTCATCGTCCTCGGGCAGGAGGCGCTGCCTTCGGAGCCCCTGCTCCCCCGCCTGGTCCGGGCCCTCCATGTGGATCCTCTCTACTGGACCCTCTGCCGGAAGCAGGCCTGCTACCGGGCCCGACTCACCCCCAAGCCCCACCGGATCCAGGTGCCCCGGCTGCGCCTGCCCTTCCCCCTGCCCGAGGATCGCCGCGCCGATCTGGACGCCTGGCTGGAAACCTACGAAACCCGCAGCCACCGTTTCGCCACCTGCCGGTTCCTGGCCGCCTTCGGCCCGGATCCGGCCCACCCCCTGGTGGCCCTCCACGACCAGCGCACCGGCGCCCACAGCACCCGGACCCTGGCCTAGGAACCTTCCCCTTCTCATTTCAGGCGCATCCGGTAGACTGGTAGGCCCCCATCCGGGGGCTTTCGTGTGCCATGTCCCCGGGCGACCCCGCGCTGGACCGCTGGCCCCCAGGAGATTCCATGAGCAACCTCATCGACAAGCTCGAAGCCGGCCTTCTCCGCAAGGACCTGCCCCGCATCGTCCCCGGCGACACCGTGAAGGTGCACGTGAAGGTGAAGGAAGGCGAGAAGGAGCGCATCCAGATGTTCCAGGGTGTGGTCATCGGCATCAAGGGCGGCGGCATCCGCACCACCTTCACCGTGCGCAAGATCAGCAACGGCGTGGGCGTGGAGCGCATCTTCCCCATGCACGGCCCCCTGATCGACCGCATGGAGATCCTCCGCAGCGGCAAGGTCCGCCGTGCCAAGCTCTACTTCCTGCGCGCCAAGCTCGGCAAGGCCGGCCGCCTGAAGGAAGTCCGGCGCGACATCAACGCCTGAGCCCATCCGTTTCCTGCCAACGCCCCCGCGTCCCGGGGGCGTTGCTTCATTGTGACAAGCGAGTGCCAACCCAGCGGTACGCTGGGACCTTCTTCGTTCCATCTGGAGGTTTCATGAACCCTGTCCGCACTGGTTTCCTTGCCCTGGCGCTGGCTGCCCTGCCCTGTGCAGGCCAGGAGCTGCAGTTCGGCGCCCACGGTGGCCTGAACATCCCGGTGGGCGACCTGAGCGATGCGGTGGACGGCCGACTGGGCGTGACTGCCGGGGGCCACGCTGCCTGGTACTACGGGCACGGCCACGAACTGCGCACCCGCCTGGATCTCACCCACTACGCGGGGGGCTGGCAGCCTGACGCCGGGCGCTTCACCAAGAACACCATCACCGCCTGGGGCCTGGGCGCCGACTACCTCTACTACACCCATGAGGAGCCCCGGGGCCTTTACTTGACCCTGGGCCTGGGCTACCAGTGGTGGACCGTGGACCCCAAGGAGGGCCCCAGCGCCTCCGAAAACGGCCTCTCCTTCGCCGGAGGCGCCGGCTGGCGCTTCAACCGCACCTTCGCCCTGGAGGGCCGCTTCACCACTGCCCAGTTCCGCAGCAACGAGGGCCAGGGTTCCGCCTTCCAGGTGCTGGCCACCCTGCGGTTCTGAGGTTCTCCAGCCCCCCGCCCAGCGCCCTTCGGGGCGCTTTTGACATCTTGTGCCCCCCTTGGCTCGGCGTATGCTCCGGGCACCGCCCCCTCCCGGGAGGCCCCATGGATGTCCTCCAGATCCATCACAGCGCCCTGACGGCCCTGGGAGAAACCCAGGGATTGAATGCCAGACTGGCCCTGCTCCACAAAGCGCTGCGCCAGCGCCACGCCTTCATCGACCGGCTGGCGGTGGCACCTTTCGAGCCGGAAACCCGCCGGGTTCGCACCTTCGTGCACAGCACCCACGGCGAGCCGCCCCTGGCCTTCTACGAGGCGGTGCTGGAGGAGGCGCCCTCCCTTGCGGCCCTGGCGGCCTCGGGCGAGCCCCGGGTGATCCAGGATCTCCTTGCCCTGGACCAGCCCGGGGCTCGGCCCCACACCCAGGCGATCCTGGCCGCGGGATACCGGGCCAGCTACACCCTGCCCTTCCGCTGGAACGGACGCTTCGAAGCCTTCGTCTTCTTCGACAGCCGCCTAGCCCACAGCATGACCCCCAACGTCCTGGAGGACCTGGACCTCTTCGGCCATCTGGCGGGCAGCGTGGTGTTGGCCGAGCGCCAGACCCTCAGGGCCCTGCTGGCGGCGCTGCGCACGGCCAGCCAGATGGTGCACCTGCGGGATCCCGAAACCGGCGGGCACCTGGAGCGCATGGCCGCCTACGCCCGGGTCATCGCCCAGGATCTGGCCCGCCGCGGCCTGCGAGCCTTCGACGATGCCTTCATCGAGCATCTGGCGGCCTTCGCGCCGCTGCATGACCTGGGCAAGATCGGGACCCCCGACGGCGTGCTCATGAAACCCGGCGCCCTGGATCCGGAGGAACAGGCGGTCATGCGCCAGCACCCCCTGACCGGCCGCACGATGGTGGACGCCATCCTGGCCAACTTCGGCGCCGAGCAGCTGGAGCATGTGGACCTCCTGCGCCATGTGGCGGAGGGCCACCACGAGCTGCTGGACGGATCGGGCTACCCCCACGGCCTGCGGGAGGACGAGGTTCCCATCGCCGCGCGGATCATCGCCGTGGCGGACATCTTCGATGCCCTCACGAGTCGCCGCCCCTACAAGACCCCCTGGCCCAACACCGAGGCCTTCGCCTACCTGCGCCGCCAGGCAGAGGGCAAGCTGGACCGGGATTGCGTGGAGGCCCTCATCGCCCAGAAGGAAGCGGTGGAGCGCATCCAAGCCACTTTCGCAGCGTAACGGCCCTTCGGGCGCCCGGGGCGGATCAGGAGAGGAGCCGCACCAGGGTGCAGCCCGCCAGGGCCAGGAAGGCGCAGCCACCGGCCAGTTCCAGCAGGCGCAAGTCACGACTGTCCGGCAGGGGCACCCGATCCTGGAAGGCGAGCACCGCCACGCCCACAAGGAATCCCGCCAGGAGCCCCCCGGCGTGGGCGCCGTGGTCGATGAGGGCCCAGGCCAGGACGCCGAAGAGGGCCATGAAGCCCAGCGCCGAGAGGAGATCCTTGAGGAAGGCCGGCGGGAGCAGGGCCCGGCGCTGCCAGCCCAGGGCCAGGAGCAGGCCCAGGAGCCCGCAGAGCCCCCCGGAAGCCCCCACGGAAGGAGTTTGGGGCGTCAGGATCAGACTGACCCCGCTGCCCCCGAGGGCCCCGGCGAACCAGGCCGCAAGAGCCCACCCCCGATGGAACAGCCGCCCCGCCAGGAGCGCTAGGCCAAACCAGGCACCGGCGTTCATCAGCAGGTGGGCAACGCTCCCGTGGAGCATGGGCCCCGTCAGCAGCCGAAGCCAATCGCCCTGGCGGACTTCGGGCTTCACCAGTCCGGCCAGGGCCACGGATTCAGACCGTCCGGCATACAGCTGGACAAGGAAGATCACCCCCCAGACGATGGGGAGGCCCCAGGCCAGCAGCCGGTCCCGCCATCCGACGCGCCCCAGCCAGACCGCGAAGCGGGCCTCCGCAGCCAGATTCCGCAAATGGACTTCCGGCTGCCGGGCGAGCCTGCGGAGAGCCAGGCGGGCCGAAAGCCAGGTCCGGAAGGCGCCGAGCCCCCATCCTCCCGCCATCAGTGCCAGAGCCATCCCCAGCGGAAGCGCCCCCAGGGCCGCAGAGGCCAGAACGGCCCCGACCATGGCCACCAGGATCCAGGGGGCGAAACGGTGTTCGCGGGCCTGATCGAGGTGGAACCGTTCCTCGCCCTCCAGCAGAAAACCCTGCAGTTCAGACACCTCAGCCACATGCTGCACGGGCCCGCCTCCGGGCCGCACCACCCATTCCGTATCCCGGGGGTTCTCAGGCTCTGGAGGCTGCTGGAGGTTCACCCTCAACCCGTCGAGGCTGATTTCATGGCTCTGCTCCCCGGACACCCACAGGTAATAGGGCCCCGGGTTGGGCCGGGCCGGACCGATCTCCTGCCAAGGAGCGGGCGGGGTTCCCAGAACGTTCATGGCTCCATGCTACTCAGAGCCTTCCACCCGCTCCGCCCCCAGGAGACCCGCCAGTCGCGCCAGGGCGGCCTCCAGCCGCGTCCTTCGCACCTTCGTGGGCCGGATGCCCGGTTCCCACCAGAGGCCCCTCACTTCCAGCACCCTGCGGCCGCGATGCAGCCTGGGGTCCAGTCGTCCCACCAGGCGATCCCCCTCCAGGATCGGCAGGGTGTAGTAGCCGTACTGGCGCTTCGCCTCCGGGGTGAAGGCTTCGAAACGGTAGTCGAAGCCGAAACGGCGCAGGCAGCGGGCCCGGTCCCGCACCAGGGGATCGAAGGGCGCCAGCAGGCGCACTCCGGACCAGGGTTCCGGCAGGACCTCCAGGCGATCCTCCAGGTCCGCTAGGGCCAAGGCTTCCTGGGATGCGGAACCCTCGACGCCTTCCACCCTCACCGCGATGATCCGCCCGGCCCGCTGCTCGGTGGCGCACCATGCGCGGGCCTCGGGCAGGTCCACACAGGCCCAGAAGGCAGCCAGCTCCCGAGGGGTGAACACGAGCAGACGCTCGGCGGCAGTTCCGCAGGCCCAGGCGAGGTGGGCCTCGCGCGAAGGTTCGGGAAGGCCGTGGGCCTCGGGGTACACGCGCTCCGGCAGGTCGTAGCGCTTCTGGAACCCGATGCGGTCCACCACGGCCAGCCGTCCCGTGCGCCAGAGGTGGTCCAGCGCGGCCTTCTGGGGCTTCCAGCCCCACCAGGATCCGCGTTTCCCCGGGTGATCGAAGTCGGCGCTGCCCAGCGGGCCTTCGTCCTGGATGCGCGCCAGCACATGGTCCGCGATGCGATCCGCTTCGGGTCCCAGCAGGTTCCGCCACCAGGGATGGGCGCGGATCCGGGGGTCATCCCGCCGCCAGCGAGGCCGCCAGTGGGGATACCACCCCACGGGCACCAGGGAGGCATCGTGGGTGAAGCCTTCGAAGAGGCTGCGGTCCCGCAGCAGGTCCCAGACCTGGCCCTCCCGGTAGCCCGCCAGCCGGGCATGGAGGATCAGGTCCTGGGCCCGGCCCGCTGCCTGGATGCTGTCCACCTGCACGAACCCCAGGGCCTCGATCACCCGGCGCAGCGCGGTCGGCGAGGCCCCGGCGTCCGGAGGTTCCAGCAGACCCTGGGCCCCCAGAAAAAGGCGTGCGGCGCGGTCGGCCGTGAGGACCAGCGGGCGGGGCATGGCCAGGAG
>MWBB01000044.1 GCA_002068835.1 Acidobacteria bacterium ADurb.Bin340
GATTCCGGGACAGCAGCAGGGCCGCCACGCCCGCCACATGGGGCGCCGCCATGCTGGTTCCATCCATGAGGGCATAGTGGCTCTCCAGAGGCGAACCGGCCGTGCCTGCCGCATACAAGCTAAGGATGTCTTTCCCGGGGGCCAGGACATCCAGGCGGGTCCCCCGGTTACTGAACCAAGTGATCCCCTGCCCCCAACCCACAGGAGGGTTCACCGCGCCCACCGAAATGACTTCCGGGATGGCCGCCGGAATGGCGTCCACCACATCCGTGCCTTCGTTGCCCGCCGCCACCACCACCACCACCCCGGCGCTGTGGAGGTTCCGGATGGCATCCTCCAGCGTCAGCAATCGGCCATACCCCGTCAGGGAGAGGTTCGCCACCTCGGCCCCGCAGGCCCCCGCATACACCAGACCCCGGATCACGCCCGAAAAGGATCCGCGGCCTTCGGCATCCAGCACCCGCACGCCCATGACCCGCGCCTCGAAGGCCACGCCGACCACTCCGATCCCGTTGTTCCCCGTGGCCGCGATGGTTCCGGCCACATGGGTCCCGTGGCCATCCCGGTCCCCGGTCAGGGGCCCTTCCACCGGCGTGGCCGCATCGTCTCCCACGAAGTCGTAGCCGTGGATATCGTCCACGAACCCGTTCTGGTCATCGTCCAGCCCATTGCCCGGGATCTCCCCCGGATTCACCCACAGGTTCGCCTTCAGGTCGGGGTGGGCGAGGTCCAGCCCCGTGTCCACCACGGCCACCACCACGTTCCGCCCCGTGCTCTTGGCCCAGGCCTCCGGCGCCCGGATGGCGTAGTGGCCCCAGAGATCCTTGTAGTCCTGCCCCCAGCTCCCGCTCCGGGTCAGGAAGGGATCGTTGGGAAGGCCCGCCGACTGCTGGGCCGTGGCGATGCCATCCACCTCGGCGTACTCCACGGCGGGATCCTGCCGAAGGCGCTTCAGGGCCTCCTCCAGGTTCCCCTCGGGGCGAATCACGGCGATCCGGGAAAGGTCCGCCATCGGAGCCACCGGCCGACCCCGCCGGGCCCGGAGCGGATGCTGGGAGCGGCCCGCATCGGCCAGACGGTTCTGCCAGGCGGCCGGAATCAGCGGCTCCACCTGCGCCAGCCGATGCCGCGCCGCGAACCCTTCCAGGGCCGAAGGCACTGTCGGGCTTCCTTCCCGCCGGATCGGCGCCGCCGCAAGGGCCCGGGCCGCCTCCCCCTTCAGCTTCACCAGCAGCGCCTTCGGCCGGAGGGGAGGTTCCTGGGTGACCACGGGACGGGTCCGGGCGGATTTCCCGTGTTCCTCCTGCCCCTTGGGCAGGGCAGCCCCCAGCGGCCCAACCAGCCCGAAGACCAGGGAGCAGGCAAGCCCCAGAGAGAGACAGCGGATCTTCGGCATGGATCACCTTGGACAGAAGACAAGGACAGGCAAAGTTCCCCGAAGGGGCAGGGATGACTCCAGGGCCCTGGTCCTGGACCCTTCACACCCCATGAGCAGCGTCGAGCATGTCCTGCGCAAACGCGGGAACCCACCCCACCGCACAATCCCCTAAAATAGCACAGACATTTACTTTTTCAATCGGTATTTACCAACCTCGATGCAGGCCGTTCAGAGTCTTTATAAAAAAACGACTGGGACCACAGGCGATCCCAGTCGTTCAATCCCGCCTCGCAGGGCAGGGGTGGAACGGGCTCAGAGGGCCGACTGAAGGGCCGTGAGGATGACCGTGTTCACCACGTCCTCCGCCGTGCAGCCCCGGCTCAGGTCATTGCCCGGCTTCACGAGGCCCTGGAGCACAGGGCCGTTGGCGCTGCAGCCCCCGAAACGCTCGGCGATCTTGTAGCCGATGTTCCCGGCGTTCAAGTCGGGGAAGATCAGCACATTGGCCTTGCCGGCCACGGTGGAGCCCGGGAACTTCTTCTGGCCGATGGCCGGAATCATGGCTGCATCGAACTGGATTTCGCCATCCACCTGGAGGTCGGGGCGGCGCTGGCGCACCAGGGCCAGGGCCGCGCGCACCTTATCGACCAAGGCATGCTCGGCGCTGCCGGCGGTGCTGAAGGAGAGCATGGCCACCTTCGGCTCCACGCCAAGCATCGCCTTGGCGGTATCGGCCGACGCGATGGCCACATCGGACAGCTGCTCCGGAGTGGGATCGGGCAGCACGGCGCAGTCGCCGAACATCATGGCGCCTCGCTCACCGAAGGCCGGATCGGGGTGGATCATCAGGAAGGCGCTGCTGACGGTCTTGATGCCCGGGGCACAGCCGATGGTGAGGAGGCAGGCCCGCACGGTCTCGCCAGTGGTGTTGAGGGCGCCGGCCACAAAACCATCGGCCTGCCCGGTCTTCACCATCATCCCGCCGAAGTAGAGGGGCTGGCGCATGGTTTCGGCCGCCTTCTCTTCCGTCATGCCCTTCGCCTTGCGGGCTTCGTAGAAGGCCGCCGCGAAACCGGGATCCGTGGCGGGGTTGCGGAGACAGGCCCCTTCCAGCGAAACGCCCAGTTCGGTCGCCCGGGCGGCCATGGCGGCGGGGTCGCCCAGCACGGTGATCCGCGCAAGACCTTCAGCCAGGATCTTGCCCGCCGCCAGCAGGGTGCGGTCATCCACCCCTTCGGGCAGCACGATGTGGCGGTTCAGTTCCTTGGCGCGGGCGCGGAACGTCTGGAACCAGGTTTCGTGGGTTGCATGCATGGGAGCCCCCTGTGGAACAGTCATCGTCCCAGGCGGTGCGCCCGTCAGGGATCACACTTCAGGCGCCGCTGGGAGCCACCCGGCGCCGGGCCGTGGGCAGCGGAGGTTCCGGCAGCTTCACGCCAGGGGCGTGGGCCCGCAGATGGGCCACGATGGCCTGGGCCACTCGGGCCGCAGCGGCTTCCCGCGCTTTGGGCGTGGCCCGGAACTCCATGCCCAAGGCCAGATGAACCGCCTGGATCCCTCCGGGCGCCTGGATGCCGAAGGCATCGAGCAGATACCCGCTCTCGGGTTCGCGGGCTTCCAGATCCCGAGGCTGGGTGGGGAACAGGGCCAGACCTCCGTCTGCGAGGGAGGCCAGGAAGCCCCCCGGGCCCAGAAGCAGGTCCAGTTCGGCGCTCCTCCCGTTCTGGGTCTGGCGCAGGATGGACCCAACCTCGACCCCCTGGCCATGGAGGTCCACGAGCAGGGCGCCCGCAGGGCATTGGGAACGGGCCGTCTGGACAGCTGCCGCCACAGCTTCGTGGTAGCGGGCGTACACCGCCCCGGCCGCAGGATGGCTGGAGCCCTCCCGAACCGGGCGATCGGGATCCACCTGTTTCCGGCTGGCCATGGATGCCACCAACCGGGCCCGCTGCCCGGTCCGGGCCTGGAGCTCCACCTGGATCGCCCGGGCCAACTCGAGGGTGCCTGCTTCCACCACCCCGGATCCCCACGGCAGTTCCGGCACCTCGGGAATCACGGAGGTTCCTCCGTGAGGCACGGAAATCACCACGGGCAGGGTGCCCATCTCCACGATCACGAAACCCGCAGGATCCGCTGGCACCGCCGTCTCCTGCCCCTGGCCGCCCCCGCAGGCCAGAAGGCCCAGAGGCAGCAGCGAAAGCAAGACACGACGGAGAAGGAGGGGCACGGAAGCCTCAAGTTGCAATGCAGGACGATCCAAGGATACGCAAAAGATTTCCAGGGGTTGTCACCGCATCGTCAACTTGGGACGAAACCGTGAAAAAGGGGGGTCGAACGGCGGATTCGACCCCCCGGACTGCTTGCCGCCTACTTGGCGCTGAGGGCTGCCAGGGCGATGGAATAGAGCTTGGTCTGGGCCGTGTCCCCACGACTGGACAGCACGCAGGGCACGTTGGCGCCTACCACCATGGCCGCCAGTTCGCAGCCTGCCAGCTTGGTGTTGGTCTTGTAGAAGACGTTGCCCGCATCGATGTTGGGAAAGACCAGGGCATCGGCATCGCCCGGGACTTCGCCCTTCACGCCCTTGGTCTCGGCGCTCTCCTTGTCGATGGCCACGTCCAGGGCCATGGGGCCATCCACGAAGGCCCCCTTGATCTGGCCCCGATCGGCCATCTTGCTGATGACGCTCGCATGGACCGTGGCCTCGATGCCTTCGCTTACCTGCTCCGTGGCAGCGATGAGGGCCACCTTGGGCTTCTCGATGCCCAGGGCCTGGCAGACCTGGATCACGTAGTTGGTGATGGCGGTCTTCTGCTTGAGGTCGGGATAGGGCAGCACGGCCACGTCGCTGCAGACGATGAGCTTGGGATAGCGAGGGTTCTCGATCACCGTGACATGGCTCAGCACGGCACCCGGGTTCATGAGGCCCTTCTCCTTGTTGAGGATGGCCCGCATGTACTTGTCCGTGCTGAGCAGGCCCTTCATGAGGATCTGGCCGTGGCCGCTGCGGATCAGTTCGACCGCCTTGGCGCCGGCGGCGTTGTCCGTGGCTTCGTGGATGATCTCGAAGTCCGCGGCATTGAGCTTCAGGTCCGCAAGCGCCTTCTTGATCTGAGCCTCGTCACCCACCAGCGTGGCGTCGATGATGCCCTTCTCCCGGGCCTCGTTCACCGCCTCGATGGTATGGGCATCCACCGCCCAGGCGGCCACCAGGCGCTTCTTGGCCTTGGACTTCACCGCATCGAGAATCTGGTCCAGCTTCGTGATCGCCATGATCGCTCCCTCGCTCCGGCAGACCGGCCCGCACCGGGGGGCTGCGCTTGCCGGAAGCATAGCAGCGGCTTCGGGCCCGGCCCTGTGACGGGCATCATGGGGATGAGGAGGATCCCATGAACCCACCCCGGATCCTGGTGGTCGGCGCGGGCCCAGGCATCGGCGCCGCGGTGGCCCAACGCTTCGCTGCCGAGGGGTTCCTGCCCGCGCTGGTGGTGCGCTCCGAAACCGAAATCCCCGGTCTGGCTGCGGGCCTTCCGACCAGCAGTGCCTTCCTGGCTGCGGATCTGGCGGATCCCGCCACCCTGCCCCGGGTCCTGGCCTGGGCCGAGCCCTTTGAACCCGAAGCCTTCCTCTACAACGCCAGCGCAGGCCGCCCGGCCCTGCCCTCCGCCCTGGAAGCGGAACATCTGGAGACCAGCCTCCAGGTGAACCTCCGGGCGCCCCTGGCCCTCACCCAGGCCCTGCTGCCGGGCTTCCGGCGAAGGGGCCGTGGCACCTTGCTCTTCACGGGTGGTGGTCTGGCCCTGACCCCCAAGGCCCCGGAATGCGCCCTTTCCATCGGCAAGGCGGCCCTGCGGAGCTTCGCCCTGGCCCTGGCGGATGAACTGGCCCCGGAGGGCCTCCACGCCGCCACGCTGACCGTGGCTGGTTTCCTCCAGCGGGACACGCCATTCAGCCCCGAGGCCGTGGCCGAAGCCGCCTGGGCCCTGCACCGGGAGCCCCGGAAGGCCTGGCGCTCCGAAGTGGTGCTGAGACCGTAGACTCTTCCCATGGCCCGCGCCCCGAAGGATCCCGGCACCGGAACCGCCACCAAGACCCGCAGCCGCGCCAAGCTCCAGCCGCCGCGCCTGTGGCGGGTGGTCCTGCACAACGACGACTACACCACCCAGGAGTTCGTGGTGTGGATCCTGCGCACGGTGTTCCGCAAGACCGAGGCCGAGGCGGTAAGCATCATGCTGGATGTGCACCAGCGGGGCCAGGGCGCAGCCGGGATCTACCCCTACGACATCGCGGACACCAAGGCCGCCCAGGTGAAGGCCCTGGCGGAAGCCCAGGAGTTCCCCCTTCGCTGCACCCTGGAACCGGAGGACTGATGGCCCGCCCCGCCCCCCAGGTGACCCCCGCGCTGCAGGAGGCCCTCCAGCGGGCCTGGGCCCTGGCCCGGGACCACCGCCACGAATACCTGACCCTGGAGCACCTGCTGTTGGCCCTCCAGGAGGATGCCCGGGTGCTGGCCGCCGAGCGGGCCTGCGGGGCCGATCCTGCCCGGATCCAGGCAGGCCTCGAAACCTTCCTGGCGGAACGCCTGGAGCCCCTGCCCGAAGGCGAGAACGCCCATCCCACCGCCACCCTGGGCCTGAGCCGGGTGCTGGAGCGGGCGGCGGTCCATGCCTTCAGCGCCGAAGCGGGCGAGGTGGATGGCGGCGATGTGCTGGCCAGCCTTCTCCAGGAATCCGAATGCCACGCCGCCTTCATCCTCCAGCAGGCAGGCGTCGCGCGGCTGCCCCTGCTCCGCTTCCTCTCCCACGGCGCCACCCGCATTCCTTCCGCGGCCCCCGCGCCCCAGGCCGAGCCCGCGGAAGAATCCCAGGAGGGCGTGGCCCCCGATCCGCTGGCGGCCTACGCCGTGGACCTGCGGGCCCGGGCCCGGGAAGGACGGCTGGATCCACTGGTGGGCCGGGCCGAAGAACTGGAGCGCATGGTCCAGGTGCTGTGCCGACGCCGCAAGAACAACCCCCTGCTGATGGGCGAGGCGGGCGTGGGGAAGACAGCCCTGGCGGAAGGCCTGGCCCTGCGCATCGCCGAAGGGAAGGTGCCGGAGCCCCTCAAGGAAGCCCCCTTCTATGCCCTGGACATGGGCGCCCTGCTGGCCGGCACCCGCTACCGCGGCGATTTCGAGGCCCGGGTAAAGGCGGTGCTGGAAGCCCTGCGGGCCCGGCCCGGCGCCCTTCTCTTCATCGACGAAATCCACACCCTGGTGGGCGCAGGCAGCGTCTCCGGCGGCAGCCTGGACCTCTCCAACCTCCTCAAGCCCGCCCTTCAGCGGGGCGAGCTGCGCTGCATCGGGGCCACCACCTACCAGGACGGCAAGCAGAGCTTCGATCGGGACCGGGCCCTGAGCCGACGCTTCCAGAAGATCGATCTGGCGGAGCCCTCGGAAGCTGATTGCTTCGCCATTCTCAAGGGCCTGCGCCCCGCCTACGAAGCCCACCACGGCGTGAAGTTCTCCGACGCCGCTCTGGAAGCTGCTGTGCGCCTCTCCGCCCGCCACCTGCGGGACCAGCTGCTGCCGGACAAGGCGCTGGACGTGCTGGACGAGGCGGGCGCCGCCCAGAAGCTGCTGCACCCTGGGTGTTCCCGACATCGAATCCGTGGTGGCCCGCATGGCCCGGGTGCCCGTGGCCACCGTCTCCAGCGACGACCGCGCCCGGCTGGCGGATCTGGAAGGCGAACTGAAGGCCGTCCTCTTCGGCCAGGATGCCGCCGTGGCGCAGGTGGCCTCGGCCATCAAGCTCTCCCGCTCGGGCCTGCGGGGACACGAGCGGCCCGTGGGCAGCTTCCTCTTCGCGGGCCCCACGGGGGTGGGCAAGACGGAGCTGGCCCGCCAGCTGGCCCGCATCCTCGGCGTGCCCTTCCTCCGCTTCGACATGAGCGAGTACATGGAGAAGCACGCCGTGAGCCGCCTCATCGGCGCGCCGCCGGGCTATGTGGGATTCGAGGACGGCGGCCTGCTGGTGGATGCCGTGCGCAAGGCGCCCCACGCAGTGCTGCTGCTCGACGAGATCGAAAAGGCCCACCCGGACCTCTTCGCCATTCTGCTGCAGGTCATGGACCACGCCACCCTCACGGACAACCACGGCCGCAAGGCGGATTTCCGCCATGTCGTGCTGATCCTCACCACCAACGCGGGAGCCCGGGATCTCAGCGGTCGTCGCGTGGGCTTCGCGGATTCCGGATCAGGCGGCAGTTCCCGGGGTGCGCTGGAGAAGGCCTTCAGCCCTGAGTTCCGCAACCGGCTGGACGCCCTTCTCACCTTCGCCCCCCTGGACCGCGCTGCGGTGTTGAAGGTGGTGGACAAGCAGCTCAAGGAACTGCAGACGCTGCTGGACGAACAAAAGGTCACTCTGGAGGTCCCGGCCGCCACCCGCGCCTGGCTGGCGGAGCAGGGCTACGATCCCGCCTTCGGTGCCCGACCCATGGCCCGGACGATCGAAGCCCATCTGAAAAAGCCCCTGGCGGACCTCATGCTGTTCGGCCCCCTGGCCAAGGGGGGCCGAGTGAAGGCCACCCTCGCGGAGGGCGGGATCCGGCTGGAAACCCGGGCTTAAGAACTCAGGGCCGCAGGGTCACCGGGGGGAGGAAACGCCCGGCGACGCCGGTTTCCTGGAACCGCACATCCGTGCTTCCATCCGAAAGGATCAGGTCCACCTGGCCGTCCCCGTCCAGATCCCCCGCCGCGATGGCCGAGGGGCCATGGTAGCCACGATAGGTTTCGAGGATGTTGAAGGTCCCGGGCGCCGTTCCATCCTGGAACAACACGCCCACGCTGCCGGGAAAACCCGGGGCTCCGTAGTTGGCCACAGCCACGTCCAGGTGTCCGTCCCCATCGAAATCCGCCACCGCCAGCGCTGCGGGAGCCTCGTCACCGGAATCGTAGAACACGGCATCCTCGTAGCCACCGGCGCCTTCCCGCAGGATCACGGCAAGGCCGTCGTAGGATTCCCCGAAACAGGCCACCAGCAGGTCCGGCTTCGCATCCGCATCCAGATCCGCGATCCGCAGGTTGAGGGGCCGCGCTCCCACCGTCTTGCGGGCCACCTCCGCCAGCTGACCTCCCGAATCCTGGTGGAAGACCACCACCTCATCCTGGTCCGTGGCCACCGCAAGATCCGCGCGTCCGTCGCCGTTCAGATCCGCCACGGCCACGGCACGGGGAACGCCGCCCACCGGCACGGAAACGGCGGTCCCGAACCCGCCGCCCGCGAGCTGGGGCACCACCAGGGCATCCTGGCCATCCCGAGCGGCGATGGCAAGGTCCGGACGCCCATCGCCGTTCAGATCGCCGACTGCCACATCTCCAAGCCTGCGGCCGACGAGGGAAACCACCACCGGGTCCGCCTGGAAGGTTCCCTCGGGCATGCCCGCTTGAAGATGAACCGTCACTTCGCCGGTTCCGTTGCGCTCCTCCCAGTTGGCCACCACGGCATCCACCCGACCGTCGCCGTCCAGATCCCCCACGGCCAGGGCCACGGGCTCCAGCCCCGCATCCACCCGCCGCGGTTCGGCAAAGGTGCCGCCGGGGGAACGCTGCAGCCGGGTGGTGAGGGAGCCTTCACGGATCCGCCCGTCCACCCATCGGGCGTGGGCGCCCAGGGCATCCAAATGGCCATCGCCGTCCACATCGGCCACCGCAACGGCCTGGGACTGGTAGCCCGTCAAACCAGAATCATCGTCCAGCCCGGCGCACCCCAGGGTGGACAGAAGAATCAGAGGTAGCAGACAACGGTTCGTTCGCATGGGACCACCTCGCTGTTCGAGGCCACCCGGGGCCGGTCAGCGCACCGGCTGGCCGAGAGCATGGTAGAGGGGAAGGCGTGCCCGACGCCAGGCCTTGAGCCCGCCGCTCAGCACGTAGACCCAGGGATGCCCATGGGCCTTGAGCAGATCCGCCGCCTGGTAGGCCAAGGGATCGGTTTCATCCACAAGCACGATGGGACGGGGGTGGCTGGTGTCCAGTTCGCCCAGGCGCTTGGCCAGTTCCGGGAAGGGGATGTTCAAGGCCCCCCGCAGGTGGCCCTTGGGTCCCCGATAGGCGGCTTCGGGGCGAAGGTCCACGATCTGGGGTGGGTTCCCCAGCATCAATTCCTCCAGCTGGGTGCAGTCCAGGGCGCCCCCCAGCTTCTTGGCGCGGCGGCGGGCGGGATAGTCCCGCAGGCGGATCAGCAGCACCAGCAGGAGCATCGCTCCCCCGAACGCCAGGGCATAGACCCCTTCCGGATGCCGACGCCAGGCTTCGATCAACCCGGAGCCGGGCACCGTATCAACCAGGCAGAACAGAAGGCTCGCCATGGGATTCCTCGGGAAATTTCCGACAGTATGCGTCCGCCCTTCGCTCCTGCCCAGGGGGACCTTCCCTGCCATGTCATGCTGGTGTCATGGTGCGACTTGCCCTCGCTGTTCTCGTCCTCACCCTCACCCTGGCCTGCGGGCCCTCGGGAGAGGATCAGGGCCTTGAGATTCTTCCGACGGCCCCCAGCGCCAAGGTGGGTGAACAGATCGTGATCCAGGCAGAGCCCCTGGAAGCCCTGGCCACCGATCTCACCTGGGAGGTGCGGGAGCCCCACGGCGGCGGATTCCTGCGCAGCCAAGGGTTCACCATCACCTATGTGGCCCCCGCTTCTGCGGGGACCTACACCCTGGTGGCCCATGCCCGGCGGGCGGATGGCTCCCGTTTCCGGGCCACCTTCCCCGTTCAGGTCCGTCCGGATCCCTCGGTGGAACCGGCCATGATCGCCCTCGCCCCCGGAGACACCCAGGTCTTCGCCGCCCGGATGAAGGGCCTGCCCCGGTCCACCGTCACCTGGTCCGTGGAAGAGCCGGAAGGTGGAGAGATCTCGCCTGAAGGCCTCTACCGCGCCCCCCGGCGCTCCGGCACCTACCATGTCATTGCCACCTCCACCGTGGACGCTGCGGTGAGCGCCACGGCAACGGTGAAGGTGGAGTAGGATCTACACTGCCGGCAGTTCGATCCCCAGCTGCCGGAGAACCGCCTGGAACACCTCGGGCAGCGGCGCCATCACGGAGATCCGTCGCCCGTCGGCGGGATGGTCCAGGGCCAGCTTCCAGGCGTGGAGCATCGGATGCTCCGCCGCCAGTGGCTGCTTGTCCGCATCCTGCCAGCGGGGCGCGCCGCCGTAGAGGGGATCTCCGAAAATGGGCGCCCCCAGGTGGCTCAGGTGCACCCGGATCTGGTGGGTGCGGCCCGTGAGCAGTTCGCATTCCACCAGGGCCAGCCCGGCGGATTTGGCCAACACCTTCACACGTGTCTGGCTGGGCCGCCCGGCGCCGTTGATGGTCATCTTCAGGCGCTCCACCCGGTGACGGGCCAGGGGCGCATCCACCAGCAGGCTGCCCAGTTCCGGCAAACGACGGCTCATGCGGCACAGGGCCAGGTAGCGTTTCTCCACGGTGCGGGCCTTGAACTGGGCCTGGAGGTGGGCCTGGGCCTCCGCATCCTTCGCCGTGACCAGACAGCCCGTGGTGTAGCGGTCCAGGCGGTGCACCAGGCCCGGATAGGCCGGCCCGCTCAGGTCCTCATCCTCCTCGCCCTCCTCGATGCCCGGCGTCTGCCAGCCGCCGTGCTGGAGACGGTGAAGCAGCGCGTTCAGCACCGTGCCGCCCGCATGGCCGGGACCGGGATGGACCACGATCCCCGCAGGCTTGTCGAGGATCCAGAGGCGCCCGTCCTCGAAGAGGGTCGGCAGTGCCAGGTCCTCGGGCTCCAGGTGGCCCGCAGGCACGGGAAGATCCGGCAGATCCGTCTCCACCAGGGCCCCGGCCTTGAGCCGCGTTCCGGGCTTGGTGGCCGGTTCGCCATCCACCTTCACGTTCCCTTCCCGGATCCAGGCTTCCCAGCGGGAACGGTTGATCTCCGGGTGCTGGCCCACGAGGAATCGGTCCAGGCGGGGTTCCTCGGTTTCAATCCGCATGACGAAGTTCATCGGACCTCCTTGCGGCGCGAGGCCAACACCAGCAATGCAGCACCGAACCCCACGAAGAGCAGCCCCGTGATGCGCCCGGTGCTGAGCCAGGCCTGCCCCAGCCATCCGGCGCCCCGGTCCAGATCGCCCCGGAAGGTTTCCAGCACGGCGCGGCCGATGCCTTCGGCGATGAAGAAGGCACCGATGAGCTGGCCCGGGAAGCGGCGCCAGCGCCGGCCCAGCAGCAGGGCCCCGGCCAGCGCCAATTCGAAGAGGACGGTGTAGAGCTGAACGGGATGCAGGGGAAGGGCCAGAGGCGTTCCCGACAGGCGCACCGCATCGTGGTTATGGAAGGTCACAGCCCAGGGCAGATCGCAGGTGGTGCCGAAGCAGCAGCCCGCGAAGAAGCAGCCCACACGGCCCAGGGCCTGGCCCAGGGGCACAGCGGCGGCGAAGGCATCCAGCGTGGGCCAGAGGGGCAGCTTGAGACGGCGCACCCGCCAGAAAAAGGCCACGGTGCCCAGGATGATCCCCCCGTGGATGGCGCCGGCAGCCCGCAGGGTGGAGAGGCTGAAGACCTCTGAAACCGGGGCGCCCCGCATCAGGTCCACCACGATCATCAGGCCCTTGGCACCCACGATGCCCGCCAGAAGCATCGTCACGGAGAGATCCGAAATGGCTTCCGCTTCCAGGCCATCCTGACGGCCCAGGCGCATGGCCAGGTACATCGCGGCGAAGAAGGCCAGGGTCACCAGCAGGCCGTAGGTGCCCACTTCGAAACTTCCAATGCGGAACAGGATGGGGTGCATGTCTCTCCCGGAGAAGCAGTTGGGGGATACTGGAACGGTGGAGGCCCCCATGTCCCAGCTTGCGTTCACGGCCCAGGAACTCGCGGCCCGTCTGGGGGGCGTCCTCCATGATTGTCCTCCCGACCGGTCCCTGACGGAAGTGAAGCCCCTGGAGGAAGCCGGGGCGCAGGCCGTAAGCTTCCTGGCCAACCCCCGCTACCACCGCAAGGCCCTCGCCAGCGAGGCGGGCTTGATCCTGGCGGATGCCAAGGCCGAACTGGAAGGAAAGCCGCGCCTGGTCATGGAGAATCCCTACTGGGGTTTCGCCCAGGTGGTGGGCTGGCTGTTCCCGGAACCGGAACCGGCTCCCTGGTCCCACCATCCCATCCACGCCACAGCCAAGCTCGGGGCCGGCGTGAGGGTGGCCCCGGGCGCCACCGTGGGCGCCCGCGCGGTGATCGGGGACCGCACGGTGATCCACCCGGGGGTTCACATCGGGGATGACTGCGAAGTCGGCGAAGGCTGCGAACTGTTCAGCGGCGTGGTGCTCTACCGTCGCACGCGGCTGGGCGACCGGGTGCGCATCCACGCCAACTCCGTGATCGGCAGCGATGGCTATGGCTACGCCACCGTGAACGGCCGCCACGAGAAGATCCCCCAGGCCGGCTATGTGGTGCTGGCCGATGATGTCGAGGTGGGCGCCTGCGTGACCGTGGACCGCGGCGTCATCGGGCCCACGGTGATCGGCCGGGGAACCAAGGTGGACAACCTCTGCCAGATCGCCCACAACGTGGAGATTGGGGAGCACTGCCTCATCGTGAGCCAGGTGGGCATCAGCGGCTCCACCACCCTGGGCGACCATGTGACCCTGGCGGGCAAGGTGGGCACCGCCGGCCACATCCACATCGGCAGCCGAAGCATCGTGAGCGGCAACAGCATGGTGGCCAAGGATGTGCCCGAAGGCAGCTTCCTCAGCGGCTACCTGGCCCGGCCCCACCGCCAGTGGATGGAGTGCCAGGCGGCCCTCAACCGCCTGCCGGGCCTGATCCGACGGCTCGGCAGGCTGGCGAAGGAAGGCTGATCAGCGCTTCAGCAGGAAGGGCGCGGTGCGATCCGCATCGAAGTCGGTCACGTAGTAGTAGCCCCAGCGGTCCTGGGACTGGGGCGTGAGGCCCGACAGACGATCCGTCAGCGCCACCTTCACCGGGAAGGGCTGGCTGGTCCGCAGCACGATGAAGAGGTGGCGGGAGGTGCTGCCCGGCGCCACCGTGAACAGGAACCTGGCCTCCTTGCCCGGCATGGGACGGGTGCCCGTGCCGGTGCCGATGCCCACGAAACTGTGCCAGTCCCGTCCGAAGGGACTGCCGTCCACCCAGCTGTGGGCGAAGCCCACATCGCCTCCGGCGTCGTAGGTGAAGATCACTTCGTATCGGCGACCCGGCGCCAGCGGTCCCAACCGGAAGACCGTCTTGGGATCCGCCGCCGCCCCGAAGGCGTTGGCAACGGGGGCTGCCAGCACGGCCGTCCGCGCCGAAGCAGAGCCGTTCAAAGGCACCTCCACCCAGGGGCCCGAGACTGAAGGCGCAGGAGGTGGAGCCCCTTCACTGCCCCGCTTCAGCAGGAAGGGCGCGGTGCGGTCCGCATCGAAGTCGGTCACGTAGAAGTAGCCCCAGCGGTCCTGGGACTGGGGCGTAAGGCCCGGGGAAGGATCCGTCAGCCGCGCCTTCACCGGAAACGGCACGCTGGTGCGGAGCACCACCTGGAGGGTGCGGGCCGTGCTGGCACGGTCCACCGTGAAAAGGAACACCGCCTCCTTGCCCGGCATGGGACGGGTGCCCGTACCGGTGCCGATGCCCACGAAACTGTGCCAGTCCCGTCCGAAGGGGCTCCCATCCACCCAGGAATGGGCGAATCCCACATCGCCTCCCGCATCGTAGGTGAAGGTGAGCTGATAGCGCCGACCCGGTGCCAGCGGCCCCAGACGGAACACCGCCTTGGGATCCGAGGGCGAACCGAAGGCCGTGGCCACGGGCGTGGGAAGCACTGCCGTCTGGACCGCCACCGCTCCCCCGGGGGCCAGATCCACCCCTCCGGATTGGGCCCGGGCGAGCCACGCCCCCCCCAGCACACAAAAAGCCAGTGCCACCACGACTTTGCGTCCCATGACGGCCTCCCACGTTCCGTGGCTCCCAGGAGTCCCGGCCCCCTTCCATCGGAACGGTGCCCCAGCGGGATGAATCCCCTCAGCCCAGGGCCTCCAGGCTCCGCCCGGCCACCAGGGCCTGGAGGCTGGGAATGCCTTCCGGGCCCGCTTCCAGCCGGAAGATCCGCAGATCAACCGACCCGCCCTCCACGGCCAGATCCGCGCGGAGGGCATCCGCCTCGGCTTCCAGAGCCTCCGGATGCTCCGCCCAGAGGCGTACGGCCAGGCTCCTGGGCCCCCAGGCCAGCCCCGCGCGGGTTTCCCCCAGGACCGACAGGCGAAGCCCCAGGAGCACCCGCTTGACGGGAACCTCTGGGCTGGGGGCGCGCGCTTCGGGTTCCTCCTCCACCCACAGGTGCAAAGGCGTTCCGGGCGCCCAGGGCAGCGGCACTTCGAAAAAGGCCGTACCTTCCCGGGCCTGAAGGGCATGGAAAGGGGCCTCCCGGGGCGAGACGGAGGGATCGCTCAAGGCCTTCAGGGTGGAAGGCAACCACGCCTCCCAGGTGGCCGGAACCTCCGGAGGCGGAACCGCCCCCCCTGCAAGGGCCTGGGCCAGGCGCGCCGCCACCACGGGGGGAGCTTCCGGGGCCGAGGCTGCGGGGGGCGCAGACGGCGGTCCCGCAGGATCCGACCCGCGGCCGAAAAAGCGCAGCACCACCTGAGCCAGGGGCTCCTGCGCCGTCAAGTCAGCCGGGGGCCGCCCCATCAGGTGGGCCACCCGGGACAGCAGGCGGGGAACCCCAGTCAGCGCTGCCTCCTCGGGAGCGGCTGGTTTCAGCAGAACATGGGCCAGGGCCTCTGCCATCTTGATGGGCGCAACCTCCGGGGGCAGCCCCAAGGCCCGGGCCAAGGTGGCGACTTCCGCAGGCGGCAAGGTGGACAGGGCCTGGGCCAGGTCCATGGACACGGGCGTTCCCGGCAGGACCCGGGACCCCGCCATCGGCGCCGAAGGGGCCTCCGTGGTGCGCCCCAGCAGGGCCACCAGAGCCCGGAGCACCTCGGCGGCTTCGCCGCCCTCCCCCGTTGCGACCCTGGCCATAAGCCCCCGGGCCTCCCCCTGCACCAGGGGCGCCAGGAGCCCCGGCACCTCCGGCGGCTGGGCCGCCAAGGTCTTGAGGCGGAGCCCTTCGGGCGTGGACTGGACCTGAACCTGGAGCCGCGTTCCCTCCGGGAACGGCAGATCCCCCTGGGCCGTCACCCGCTGCCCCGAAGGCATTCTCAGGGTCACCCCTTCGGCCGTCTTCAGGAGCAGCAGCAGGTTGACCTCCTGACCGGCCAGCCTCGCCAGAGCCGCCGCTGCTTCGGGGGCCTGTCCCGGCCCCAGCCGCAGGGCCTGGACGAGGGACTGGACCGAGGCAAGGGTGGCGGGATCCATGATTACCGGTCCAAGAGCGCCTAGCAGAACTCGCGCGGGCCGCGCTGGGAGCGCCGGGCGAGCGTGGGAAGGAAGGCGCTGGAGGCTCCGGCTCTGCGAGGCGTAGCCGAGCAGGAGGCACGCACGGCGTGCCGATAGCTGGAGGCCG
>MWBB01000045.1 GCA_002068835.1 Acidobacteria bacterium ADurb.Bin340
CCAGGGGTTCTGGAACACCACGGACAGGGCCGCCAGCACCAGGATCGTCCACAGGGCAGTGCCGCCGATCTGGGCGAAGAAGAGGTACATCTTCAGGTCCGCCACCTTGTTGTAGGGGCTGTGGATGAAGTAGGCCAGCTGGTTCACGTCCATGCTCCAGATCGCCCAGAGGAAGAAGGCCAGCAGGAGGTATTTGAGGCTGCGGGAGAAGGCATCCAGCCAGCGGGGCATGGCCGGGTTGCGCCCGAAGAGCCGCTTCCCCAGCCGCCAGAGGGCCTCGCTGAGGGTGCCCACGGGGCAGAGCCAGCTGCAGAAGCCCTTCTTCAGGAAGAGCCCGATGGCCAGGATCGCCAGCAGGATGAAGACCGAGGCGGGGTGGATGCTGTTGAGGGTGCCCGAAAGAATCCAGTGCTTGAGGCTCATGAGGGCGCTGATGGGCAGGAAGCCTTCGGTCCCGGGCGGGCGCGGCACGTAGGCCGTCTGGCCCCCGCTCATCCCCCAGCGCATGAAGAGCCAGAACTCCACGCCGATCCACAGGCACAGCAGGGCGAACAGGGCCTGCACCGTGTGACGCAGGGCCTGGGAATCGCTCTTCAGGCGGGTCCAGGCCTCCCGGAAGCTGCGGGGCCAGCCTTTCGGCGGCAGGATGCGGCGTTCGATGGGGCGGCGCTCGGCCATGGCGTCCTCCGGTCTCGAAGGTAGGGCCAGGCCCCACCCCGCACCTTGATGGCCGTCAAGCCTGGGCCTCTTCCAAAGCCGTCTGGGCCTCTTCCCAGGCGGCCATGGCGTAGGCCAGCTCCGATTCCAGGGCCTTCTGTTCGTCTAGCTTCGCTCCGAAGGCCTGCCAGTCGGCGGGATCCATGCCCGCCAATTCCTGCTGCAGGACCGCCAGACGGCCTTCCAGGTCCCCCACGGCTGTTTCCGCCTCGGCCACCTTGCGCTCCCAGCGCTTCACGGCCTTCTGGCGCTCCCGATCGATGGGCACGGGTTTCGGGGCAGGCTGGGGCTTTTCCGGGGCCTTGGGCTTGGCTGCAGGTGCCTTGAGCGGCAGATCCTCATCCTCGGGTTCCTGGCCCAGATCCAGGTCCACCCAGGCCTGGTGGTCCTCGTAGCTGCCTTCCCGCAGCTCGGCGCGTTCCTCGTGGATGCGCAGCAGGCTGTCCGCCACGCGGCCCAGCAGGTAGCGGTCGTGGGTCACCAGCACCACGGCCCCCGAGAAGCTCAGGAGGGTGTCCTCCATGGCTTCCATGGAGGCGATGTCCATGTGGTTCGTGGGCTCGTCCAGCAGCAGCAGGTTGCAGCCCTGGCGGATGAGGGTGGCCACGGAGAGCCGCGCCCGCTCGCCTCCGGACAACACGGTGACGGGCTTGTCCACATCGTCGCCCCGGAACTGGAACTTGGCCAGGAAGCCCAGGATGTCCTGCTTGGTACCCTGCGCGGCGCCCACGCTGACGGCCTGGATCTGCTGGAAGACGGTGTTGCGGGGATCGAGATTGCGGTGGTGCTGGTCGAAGTAGCCCGCCTTCACCTGGCTGCCCAGGCGGCAGGTGCCTTGCAGCAGGGAATGCTCCCCGCCGATGGCCCGCAGCAGGGTGGATTTGCCGGTGCCGTTGAGGCCCACGATGGCCAGCTTCTGGCCGCGCTTCACCTGCAGATGCTCCAGGGGCCGAAAGAGCGGCACGCCATCCCAGCCCACCGTGACCTGGTCCAGCACCAGCACCGTGTCGCCGCTGCGCTGGGTTTCCGGAAAACTGAACTTCACGCGCCGACGATCCTTCAGGGGCTTCTCCAGGCGATCCAGCTTCTGCAGGTGCGTGCGGCGGCCCCGGGCGATCTTGGTGTTCTGCCCCGCGATGTTGCGCCGGATGTACTCCTCCTGGCGCTTGATGAAGGCCTGCTGCTGCTCGTAGTGCTTCTCGGCGATCTCCAGCTCCTGCTCCTTCTTCTCCATGAAGACGGAGTAGTTGCCCTCGTACACCCGCGAACGGCCCAGCTCCAGTTCGAGGATGCTGGTGGCGACCCGGTCCAGGAAGTAGCGGTCGTGGCTGATGACGGCCACGGTCGCCGTGGTGCCGTTGATGAAGTCCTCCAGCCAGCGCAGGGAAGGCAGATCCAGATGGTTGGTGGGCTCATCCAGCAGCAGCAGATCCTGCCCCTGGAGGATCGCCTTGGCCAGCATCACGCGGCTCTTCTGGCCGCCGCTGAGCTCGTGGACCGATTTCTCCAGCTGGTCGGCGCCAAAGCCCAGGTTGAAAAGAATGCCTTCCGCCTTCGCGCGTATGGCGAAGCCGTCCAGCCGTTCGAAGGCCTCCTGCACCGTCTGGTAGCGGGCCATGACAGCATCGAGGTCGGCCCCCGCCTCGCCCATCTGGTGCTCCAGTTCGCCCATTTCGTGCTGCAGGGCCAGCACCTCGCCGAAGGCCGCCAGGGTCTCCTCCAGGATGCTGCCCTGGGTCTCCGGCTCCAGATCCTGGGCGTAGTGGCCCAAGCGGATGCCCCGTTCCCGGAGGGGCCGAACCACGCTGCCGCCATCCAGTTCCAACTGACCCAGAAGAACCTTGAACAGCGTGCTCTTCCCGGCCCCGTTGCGGCCGATGACGCCCCAGCATTCGTCCTCGTCCAGCGCCCAGGTAACCTCCTTCAGGACCTCCTGGGGCCCGAATCGGAGCGAAGCGCGGTGAAGACTGGCGAGCATCGGGAACCTATGAAAAAGGCCACCGGGTGGTGGCCTTTCTTGGTGGAGCTAACCGGGATCGAACCGGTGACCTCTTGCATGCCATGCAAGCGCTCTCCCAGCTGAGCTATAGCCCCTTGGGGAAAAAAAGTCTCTCACGAAGCGCCCGCGCAGGCAAGTGGAAAATCGCGCCCTCAGGGCTTCTGCAAGCGGAGGCGCTGGCCGGCCTGGATGCGGTTGCCCCGGACACGATTCCATTTTCTCAGGCTGTCCACGGAAAGGCCGTAGCGCACGCTGATGGCAAAGAGGGTCTCGCCGGCCTTGACCCGGTGAGAGATGGGCCGGGCTTCAGGCTCTGCGACAGCTTTGGCCGGAAGCTGAGGTTCCTGGGGCTTCGCGGTGGTAGGGGGTTCCGATGCCACCGCCGCCTGAACCGGAGTGGTTCCCGGGATCTCTGGCAACGGTTCGAGTGGTTTTTCGCTGGGTTCAGCCACCGAGGCCATCATCACAGGCGTAGGCGGCGGAATCTGGAGACGTCGTCCGACCTTGAACTGGTTCCGCTTGAGCCCGTTGGCTTCCAGCAGATCCTCAGGAGTGACCTTGAAGCGCGTTGCCACACGAGCGAGCGTATCGCCCCGGCGCACCACGTAGCTGCGGGTTTCCACCCGCTCACGGGGCGAGAGGCTGGCCAGGGCCCTCTGGGTGGAAACACCCATGCCCGGAGGAACCCTCAGGCTGTAGTGCCCGGGAGGCGTCATGTTCCGAAGAAGCTCGGGATTGAGCTCCTTGAGGGTCGATTCGGCAACCCCGATGCGCCGGGCCACCACGGAGAGCCGCGTCTGCCGCTCAACCGCCACCGTCTCATAGGCATAGGGCGGCATCTGGACCACGTTCAGGCCGTACTTCTCGGGATGTCGGCCAATGAGAATGGCGGCACAGAGCTGGGGAACATAACTTTTCGTTTCGTTCCTCAGAAACCGGCTGCGGGCCATATCCCAGTAGTTTCGAGAACCCAGCCCCGCAGCCGCCCGCTCCACCGTAAGGGGCCCGGCGTTGTAGCCGGCGAGGGCAAGGTACCAGTCGCCCGTGATTTCGTAGAGCCGCTTCAGGTAGCGCGCCGCGGCACGGGTGGCCTTGATGGGATCCCTCCGTTCCTCCACCCAGGCATTGCCCGTCAACCCATAGATGCGGCCCGTGGACTGGATGAACTGCCACATGCCCACGGCCTTGGCGCGGCTGAAGGCAGTGTTCTTGAAGCCCGACTCCACCACGGCGAGGAAGGCCAGATCGCGCGGCAATCCTTCCTCCTGGAACACCTGCTGGACCATGGGCATGTACTGGGTGGCCCGGGAAAGGGAGCCTTCGATGAAGCCGCGTTTCTGGTTGGTGAACGCGTGCACCCAGGCCAGCACCGTCTCGTTCAGATCGATGGGGAAGTCGTAGAGGGCTCCCCCTTCTGCGTCCCGCACGCGCGCCAACTCGGCCTCGGCTTCGGCCGGAGTGAGGTCCTCGACCTCAACGGGCCCTTCCCCGCCCTCCGCCTCCGCTTCAAGCTCGTCCAACTGGCGGCGGATCACCCGGAGCCGTTCGATGAGCGGACTGATGTCCGGGCGCCGCAGGACCTCCACGGACCAGCCTTCCACCAGGATTTCCGCCTCGTCCGCACGGGCGCTGGCGGTTTCGGCATCCTCGGATTCGAGGGCCTTTTCGGCGGCTTCCACCAGCCCCTTCAGCCGCATCACGGCCGAGGGATGCCCGGGGGTCGTCTCGGCGGCCTCCGGGAAGGAAACCCCAGCTACGGCAAGGCCGGAGCCCGCAACTCCCCAGGCGACGAGGAGCAGCAGGATCCGGCCGAAACGCGCGCCCGGACCAGGGAGCACTCAGTGGGCCTCGCTGGCCACGTGGGCCTCGTAGGCGGCGGCATCGAGCAGTTCGGGGTTCAGGGCGCCCGTCAGCTTGATCTTCACCATCCAGCCCTTGGTGTAGGGATCCTCGTTCACGAATTCCGGGTGGGCTTCCAGTTCGCTGTTCACTTCCAGCACCTCGCCGGCCGTGGGCATGTAGCACTCGGACACGGTCTTCACGCTCTCCACGGTGCCGAATTCATCGCCGGCCGCAAAGCTGGCGCCCACTTCGGGGAGCTGGACGAACACCACATCCCCCAGGGCTTCCTGGGCGTACTGGGAAATGCCCACCAGGGCGGTTCCATCGCCCAGGGGCTTCACGAATTCGTGGTTCTTCGCGTACTTGCAGTCGGCGGGGTACATCGTGCCTCCGATAGGAAGGGATCAGTTTACGGGGAGTTCGGGCAAAACTTCAGGGCCCTTGGATTCAGAAGAAGGATTTGAGGGCTTTGCGGGCGGTCCGATCCGGGCGGACATCCGTTTCGATCACCACGGGGATGGCCCGCTTGGCATCGCGCAGTTCCACGGTGGTGCCGGGCTCAAGCTTGGCCTTCACCTTCATGAAGCCGCAGCAGAGGCCCTTGATCACGAGCCCCTCCGGCTTGTCCGGGGAGGCGATGCTGTAGATGCGGCCCTCGTGGCGGCCGATGGCCATGTCCGTGGCGCAGGTCAGAATCGTTCCAATCTCCTGGCCGTTGTGGAAGACCTTGGCCTCATGGCCATCCACCTTCCGGAGATCGTGGCCCACGAAGGTCAGGGTGTAGGGCGCATCGGTGGCCCGCTCCAGGGCCGCTCGGCCCAGGAAATCCTTGGTGAAACCCTCGCTGCCTGCGGCCAGCGGCAAGGCGAAGGGCCAGGGGTGGCGGGTGAAGATCCAAGGACCGATGTCCTGGTGGGACAGGGGCAGCACCGCGCCGGTACGCAGGGAGTCCCGGGCCGCCAGGCCGCAGGGCGTCAGGCCCTGCTCCTGCCCCGCGGCCATGAGGGCTTCCCAGAGCTTCACGGTGTGAACCCGTTCGACGAAGAGTTCGAAGCCCACTTCGCCCGTGTAGCCGGAGCGGGACAGCAGCATCGGTGTGCCATCAAGCAGCTGCACCTGGGCGGCCAGGGGCGAGGCGGGATCGAAGTGCCCCTTGGCGGAGAAGTAGGGCAGCTTGTCGAAGACCTGGTCCGGGTTCTTGAGGAGCTTCGCCATGATCTTGACGGAGGCGGGCCCCTGGATATCGATCTTGCCGATCTGGTCGGTCAGGTCCACCACGCGCACATCGCGGCCCTTCGCCTGTTCGGCCAGATGCTTCGCAACGGGGCCGCCCTGGCTGGCATTGACCTCGACCATGTACTCACCGTCCTGGATCTTGTAGACGAGGCAGTCATCGATGGCGTGGCCCTGCTCGTTGAGGATCGCGCCGTAGACGCACTTGCCCTCGGTGAGGGGAGCGTTGTCCTTGCCGACGCAGCTGTCCAGGTTGCGGGTGAAGCACCACTGCAGCAGCTCGTAGGCATCCTTCCCGAACACGCGCAGGGTGGCCATGTGGCTGGTGTCGAACAGGCCGGCCTGGGACACCACCGCAAGATGCTCGTTGCGGGCGCTGGCGTACCAGATGGGCATCATGTAGTCGCCGAATTCGACGATGTTGGCGCCATGCGCCTTGTGCCAATCGAACAGGGGCGTCTGTTTCTTCGCGCTGGACATGGAGCCTCCGGGTCGAATGCGATTCGATGGATCTGATTCTAGACGGCCGCCCCCTGGGGCCCGACATGAGAATGGTCACAATCCTGCGGAAGGCCCTGTCCCAGCCTCGTTCAGGCCCGGCGCCCCACCCAGGGCCAAAGCCCCTCCAGATCCCACGCCAGGCTCCACCCTCCAGCCAGCATTCGCGCATCCATCCGCACCTTCAGGGGCAGCACAAGCACCCCGTTCGCGGCGGCGCGGTCCAGTTCCTCGGCATAGGCGGGATCGATCTCCCGGGCCGCATCGAATGCCTCCACATCTCCGCGGTGGACGAAGAAGGCGAGCGCCGCCCGATGCCCCTGGGCCACCATCGCCTGGAGTTCCCGCAGGTGTTTGGTTCCGCGCTCCGTGACGGCATCCGGAAAGGTACAAAGGGTTCCCAGTCTCAGGGTCGCGTTCTTCACCTCGATGAAGACTTCCCGCCCGGCCCCATCCCGGGCCCAGACATCAATGCGGCTGCGCTCCTGCCCATAGCGGACCTCGGTGCGCACCTCCCGCAGCCCCGGCAGGCCGGGCAGCGCATCACGGCGGGCCGCTTCGGCCACCACCCGGTTCGGCATGCCCGTCTCCACCCCCACCCAGTTGCCGGCGCCGCGTTCGCAGGCCAGCAGCGTGAAGGGCAGCTTGCGATTGGGGTTGGCGGCCGACTCCAGCAGAACCCGGTCCCCGGGTTCCCAGCAGGTCCGCATGGTGCCCGTGTTCGTGCAATGGGCCGTCACAAGGGTGCCATCCTCCTGCACCACGTCGGCAAGGAAGCGCTGGTAGCGCCGCTGGATGCGGCCCAGCGCCAGCCCTGTCCGCTGGATCAAAACCATCGGGCCAGAATCTCCGCCACGGCTTCGGCCAGGTTTTCCGCCACCACGTCCGCCTCGGCATCCAGCTCCCTGCCGTAGCCCGTGCGGACCAGGGCCACGCGACACCCCGCGCGCCGCCCGGCCTCCACATCCAGAGCCTTGTCGCCCACCATCCAGGAGCGGCTGAGATCCAGACCGTGCTCGGCGGCGGCTCGCAGCAGCATGCCAGGGTTGGGCTTGCGCTCCGGGTGATCCGCAACCTGGTATTCACCCTCAGCCGCTTCGTGGAAAGGGCAGGCATAGACGGCATCAAGGTGCGCGCCTTCGACCGCCAGCAGTTCACGGATGCGCTCCATCACCGCCTCGTAGTCGGCCCAACCGAAGCGTCCCTTGCCGATGCCCGCCTGGTTGGTCACCACGATCACGGGAATGCCCCGCCCATTCACCCGGGCCAGTGCCTGGGCAGCTCCAGGGGTCAGAACGGCATCCTCGGGCCGGTGGAGGTAGTCCACCTCCTCGTTGAGGGTCCCATCCCGATCGATGAACAGCGCAGGCCGCATGGAATCAGCATCCCCAGGCTTCAGCCGGGGCACAAGCTCCACCCTTCCGCCTCATTCCCCCCGGAACCAGGCGAGGTCCTTGTAGTCCCGGCGCAGTTCCTCGAAAGCCACCTTCACCACGATCATCAGCGGAACGGCAAAGACCAGTCCCAGCAGTCCGAATGCGAAGCCGAAGGCCAGCACCGCCAGGAGCACTTCCAGCGGATGCAGGTTGCTGGAACGCCCCACCCAGACGGGGGTGAAGTAGAGGGCTTCGGCTTTCTGGATGACCGCGAAAACCACCACGGCCCCCAGCAGTTTCAGGGCCCCGGCCCCGCCCAGCCCGAGCAGCAGCAACGCTGGAGGAAGGGCCGTGATGTAGGGCGAATAGGGCACGAAGTTGGAGAACCCCGCGACGAGCCCCAGCAGCCAGGCGTAGGGCACCCCCAGCACCGCCAGGCCGATGCCCTGAAGCACCGACATGGCCAGGGCCACACCCACCTGACCCCGGATGTAGCCCCCCAGGCGCCGATGAATCTCCGCTGCCATGCGCCCCACGCGTTCCCGATGGCGGGGCGGGATGAGGCCCTCCAGCGCCTTCAGCGCGAGGTGGCCATCCATCAGCAGGAAGTAGAGGATGACGGGCACCAGCACCAGGGAGACGGCCCGAAGGAACCACTGCAGGAGCCCCACGCCGGCGTTGCGCAGCCCCGTCACCAGCACCATGGGATCAAAGGCCTCAATGCCCTCCCGCAGTTTCTGGGCGATCCAGGGATGGTTCTGCAGCCACGGTCCCACCCGGGCTTCGATGGCGCCACGCCAGACCGGAACGGAATCCACCAGCCGACCCAACTGGTCCAGCAGCCAGGGCACCAGCAGCCAGAGCACCAGGGCCAGCAGTCCGCCGGCCACCGCCAGGATCGAGAGCACCGCCAGAGGCCGCCGAACCCTTCGCGCCAACCGTTCCACCAGGGGCAGCAGCAGGTAGGCCAGGACCATCGCCACGAAGAAGGGCATCAGGGCTTCCCGAAGCACCCAGAGGGCCACCAGGAAGCCGATCGCGATCCCCAGCAGCCACAGCGGAGGGCGCCCGGGCCTGGGCGGGCGGCTCACGATCCGCTCGCCGTCTGCTGCCGGGTGGCCCGGAAGAAGTAGTGGATGCCGGAGGCCAGCACCAGACAGGCCACCAGGTAGAAGATCCAGGGGATCAAGCGGGCGGACCAGGGCTCCCACCCGATCACATTCACCAGGAGGGCCACGGAGATGGCCACGATTTCCGTGGCCGTGGTGAGCTTGCCCAGATACGTGGGGGGAAATCGCTTGGGATCGAACTGCCCTGAAGCCAGCAGGGCGAAGAGGCTCATCAGCACATCCCGCATCACCGCCAGGATGGAAACCCAGGCCGGGATCTTCACCGCCACAGGGCTCGAAGGCAGGGCCATGAGAACGAAAGCTGTCGTCATCAGCAGCTTGTCCGCCGCTGGATCCAGTACCGCCCCCAGATCCGAATACTGGTTGAAGCGCCGGGCGATGAAGCCATCCAGCAGGTCGGTCAGCCCGGTCAGGATGTTGGGAAGCGTCAGCACATGCGACATGGGAGAACCGTGCAGGCATTGTAGCCTGAGCACTTGTGATGCAGGTCGCACGAGCGGCACTTGAAGCCCGGCAAGGCTGGATTAGACTGGATTTCAGGAGTTGAGAACATGTCTCAGAACACCACCCGACTCAGCGACCTCCAGCCAGGAGAGGAAGGCGCTGTCATGGCCGTGGAAGCCCAAGGGCCCGTCCGGCGCCGACTTCTCGAAATGGGGTTCATCCGGGGCGCCACCGTGCGCGTCGAAAAGATGGCCCCCCTTGGGGACCCCATGGAACTCGTGATCAAGGGCTACCACCTCTCCCTGAGGCGGGAAGAGGGGGCCTGCATTCTGGTTGAGCGGGTTCCGTCGTGAAGCCCCTCACCATCGCCCTGGCAGGCAATCCCAACTGCGGCAAGACCACGCTGTTCAATGCCCTCACCGGCAGCCGCCATCATGTGGGGAACTGGCCCGGCGTGACGGTGGAGCGCCGCAGCGGCCACTTCGAGGAAGCCGGCCACCGGGTGGAAGTGGTTGATCTCCCTGGAACCTACAGCTTGGCGGCCCAGAGCGAGGATGAGCGCATCGCCTCCAGCTACCTGGTGGAGCCCGAAGTCGATGTCATCGTCAACGTGCTGGATGCCTCCAACCTGGAGCGCAACCTCTACCTGACCAGCCAATTGCTGGAGCTGGGCCGCCCCATCGTGTTCGTGCTCAACATGTGGGACGACGCGGAACGGGCGGGCCTGCGCCTGGACATGCCCATGATGGAGCGCCTGCTGGGTGGCCCCGTGGTGGCCACTGTCGGCAACCGTTCCGAGGGATTGGACGTTCTCAAGGCAGCCATCCTGAAGCTGGGAGCGCAGCCCTTCGAACCGGGAACCCCTCGGGTTTCCTACGGAGACGACCTGGAGCGGGAACTGGGCAAACTCGTGCAGGAAATCGCACGGGATGAGCGTCTCGCGGCGTCCCAGCCGCCCCGTTGGCTGGGGCTCCAGCTCCTGGAAGGTGCCCCGGGTGCCCTGGCCGCCCTGGAGGCCAGCCATGCCCGGGGGGCCATCCAGGGTCAGCTGGAATCCAGCCGCGCCTTCCTGACCAAGCACCTGGGGGCCGATGTGCCCACCCTGCTCGCGGAACGCCGCTACGGGTTCGCCCACGGCTTGGTGGCCGAAGTGGCCCAGCGGGGCCCCCGCACCGACCGCGGGCTCACGTCCCGGCTGGATGCGGTGCTCACCCACCGCTGGCTCGGCATCCCGATCTTCCTGGTGGTCATGGTCGCGGTCTACGGCCTGACCTTCGTGCTGGGCAAGTATCCCCAGGACTGGATCGCCGCTGCCTTCGATGCGCTGCACGATGCCGCCGCTGCCGCCTTGCCCCCGGGGGAATTGAGCAGCCTGGTGGTGGATGGCATCATCCCGGGCGTGGGCGCCGTGGTGGTTTTCGTGCCCGTGATCATGATCCTCATGGGCTGCATCGCCTTCCTGGAGGACACGGGCTACATGGCCCGGGCGGCCTTCATCATGGACCGCCTGATGCACCTGATGGGCCTGCACGGGAAGAGCTTCATCCCCCTGGTCATGGGCACCGGCTGCAACGTGCCAGCGGTCCAGGCCACCCGCACCATCGAGACCCGCGAGGACCGCTTCATCACGATCCTGGTGGCGCCCCTCGTGTCCTGCTCCGCCCGGCTGCAGGTCTACATCCTCATTGCCGGCACCTTCTTCCCGCCGGTGCAGGCCGCCTTGGCGGTATTGGCCATGCACTTCCTCGGCTTCATCTTTGCCATGGTGGTGGGCAAGCTGCTGCGCCTCACCCTGTTCCGGGGCGAGAACACCCCCTTTGTCATGGAGCTGCCCCCGTATCGCCTGCCGGTGCTCAGCGCGACGCTGGTCCACATGTGGGAAAAAGGATCGGTCTTCCTCAGCCGGGCCGGCACTGTGATCCTGGCGGGCGCAACGCTGATCTGGTTCGTCTCCCACTACCCGGGAATCGCCAACCGCGCCTGGACTGCGGAGCTCCAGCAGCAGCAGGCGGCCCTCCGCGCCCAGGGTCTTCCGGCCGCAGAGGAAACACGCCAGCTGGACGCCCTCGAACTCGCGCACCAGAGCCGCATCGTGAACACCAGCCTGGCGGCCCGTTTCGGAAAGACCATCCAGCCCGTGCTCGCCCCCATCTTCGATCCCGACGGCACCCGGACCGAGGCATGGAAGGATGGCATCGCCCTCACCGCAGGGTTCGTGGCCAAGGAGATCGTGGTGAGCACCATGGCGGTGGTGCACCAGACCGAGGCCGGCGAATCCGAGCCCGGCTCCCCCCGGAACCCCCTGCAGGAGCAGCTCCGCCAGCATTCGGGCCTCACCTCGCTCACGGCCCTGGCCTTCATGATCTTCACCCTGCTCTACACGCCCTGCCTGGGCACCGTCGGCATCATCTACAAGGAAACCCGCTCCCTCCTCTGGTCCAGCTTCTCTGTGGCCTACGGGCTGGCACTCGGCTGGCTCGTGGCTTGGCTCACGGTCCTGGGGGGACGCGCCCTGGGATTCGGGTGAACCCGTGAGTCTTCAGACCCTTCTGGTGATGTTTCTGGCGGCGGGGGCCACCGCCTACCTGCTGCGGTCGTCCCTCGCACCGCTGTTACGCTCGCGGCGAGGGGGATGCGCCTCCGGCTGTTCGGGATGCCCCTCCAGCCGGACCTGCGGAACCCTGGGATCCCGGCCCGCTCCTTCCGGGAAACCGCGTTGATCCTCTACAGCGCGCCGCCTCAATAGCCGGAGCCGGGATTCCGCTCCTCATCCTTCAGGTCGCCCGCCTCGATCAGGTTGGCGATGAAGCGCTGGAGTTCATCATCCCCAAGGATGCCGCGCCGCTGGAGCATCTTGATGAGCCCCAGCACCAGGGTCCGGGTCTGGAAGGTTTCGATGCGCCGAGCCGGCTGGGTGGACTGGGTCCGGGCATGGATGACCATGGGCTGCTGGCCTGCGAGCAGCTGGGCCGGAGGCACACTGGTATCGAGGGTTTCGACGGGATCGGCGCTGAAGAAGCTGAAGGGATTGCTGTCCCCGCCCACCGGAAGGGCCTCGGTCTTATCGAAGAAGGGATCCCGGGCGTACTTCGCGCCTCCGGGCACCACCACCGGCGCCGAGGCCGAGGCCGGGGGCAGTGGCGGAACCTCGAAGGGAACCTCCAGCCCATCCTTCGGAATGGATCCCACCTCGATGGCACCGCTGCCTGGAGCCTCCACCCGACGGTAGAGGTCCGGAATGAACTGCTTCAACTGGCTGATGGAAACCACCACCGGCTCGATGTTGAGCCCGGACGCGAACCGGCAGCTGTCGATGGCGTTGAGATCCAGGGGATCGGCCATGGCCAGCACCAGGGATTTGGGCTCCTTGACCGCCAGGGGCATCACGTTGAGCTGCTCGGCCAGGCGGCGGGGCACCCGTCTGAGCACCTCCAGGGAGATCTCGACCTCCCGCAGATCCACCCGGGGCACCCCCGTCTGCTGGGCGAGGAAATCCATGAGGACATCCTCGGTGATGAAGCCGAGGGCCACGAGATTGCTGCCCATCCGGCCACCGGCGATGCGCTGATGGCGCAGGGCCTCCTGGAGCTGGGCCGAGGTGATGAGTTCAGCGTCGACCAACCGTTCGCCGAGCTTCCTGGTGTCCTGGGTCATGGTCAGGAACCTTTCTGCATGAGGGTGGTTTCAAGTCTACATTTAACATTGGCATGGCGCCACACAGCAGGCCTGAGCATGGATCCCACCGCCGAAGCCCTGATGCGATCGACCCTCCACGACCTGGCCAACTGCCTCAGCGGGGTGAGGGGCATCCTGGACCTCAGCGACACCGCGCAACCGCTTCGCCCCCGGGACCGGGAGCGGCTGGATGCCATTCTGGAAGATGGCATGACCTCCCTGACACGGGCCCGGCACCTGGCCATGGGAACCCTGCCGGAGAGCCTGATGGAATCGGGGCCCGAATGGCGCGAGCAACTGCACCAGCAGCTCAGGCCCCTGGGAACCCTGTTCCGCTGCGGTTTTGAAATGGCCTACATCGGCGAACCGGCCCTGGACCGCTGGCCCGGCGAAGCCTTGCGTAGCCTCGTACTGGCCCTGGCCCGCCAGGTCCTTCCCTACCGGCAGGAGGGGCCGCTCCGCCTGATGTTCAAGGCCGAGACGGACGCCTGGACCGTTCACCTGACCCCGGCACCCGGCATTCCGGAAGGATTGCGGACCGAAGCCTCCGGGCGGCCTTCGGACCTCTGTGCCCGGTGGGCCCACCGCCTGCTGTCCGAACGGATGGCCACCCTGGCTTCGGAGCGGGACGGCCTGAGCCTTCGCCTGCCCAGGATGTGACCGCCTCGCCTTGCGAGGCTTCCATCCGGGCAGGGAGAATAGGACCATGCGCCCTCTGCTCCGAAGCCTTCCCCTCCTGCTGGCCGCCCTTCCGTCCCTGGCCCAGACCACTGCCGCCCTGCGTTTGAAGGTGCTGGATGCCGAGGGGCGTCCAGCGGTCCGGGCCACGGTGGTGCTCACGGCGGTGGACCGGGGCGAACAGCGGCGGCTGGTGACGGACGCCCGGGGCGAGGCCTTCGCGGCGGGCCTGCTTCCTGGCAGCTACCGCATCCAGGGCCAGGTGATCCGGCTGCGGGCCGATGAACGGGCGGAACTGACCGTGCGCAGCGGAGAAGCAGCCGCCACCGTGGTGGTGGAAGACAGTCCCCTCCGCACCGAAACCAGTTCCGTGGGTGTGCAGACTTCGTTCCGCATGGAAGACCTGGAACGTCTTCCCTTCGCCCCCAAACGCTACGTGGAGAATGCGGCCCTGGTGCCCGGCATCACGCCCAGCGGCAAGCCGGAACCGGTGGTGCTTGGCTCCATGCTGGACGGAAACGCCTTCATGGTGGACGGCATGCCCACCAACCTCAGCTCCAGCGGCCGGTTCGGCATGAACATCTCCAGCGAGATCCTGGAGAGCCAGACCCTCACCACGGGAGGCCACAAGGCCGAGGTGGGCTTCGCGCCCGGCGGGGTGTACGGCCTGGTCACCCGCAGCGGCAGCAACCGATTCGAGGGAGCCCTGTTCGGAAGCCGCATCTGGCGCGGCCTCAACAGCCGCCCCCACGCGGGCGAAGTGAACATGCCGGACGAGCGCCCCACGGACGCCGCCGAATGGGGCCTTTCCCTGGGCGGCCCCCTGGTCAAGGACCGCCTCTTCTTCTTCGGGGCCTTCAATCGGCAGCTCACCAGCCTCGATTTCGAAAACATCGCCCCCTTCGGCGCAGCGCCCCACCGGCGCTCCCTGGAAGAGGACCGGTCCTACCGCTTCCTCAAGCTCACGTGGCTGGCCAGCGAGAACCAGCGCCTGGAACTGGCCTGGTTCGGGGATCCCGTCACCCAGCGGGGCTTCGACGGCGTCTCCGACAGCCGCGTGAAGGATGAACAGATCGGGGATCGGGACCGAGGCGGCAACAGCTTCCTCCTGAAGCACGCAATGGTCGTAGGAGCCTCCGCCGCCTGGGAGAACACCCTGGGGCTCCACCGCACCACCTTCCACTGGTATCCCGCCACGCCCGAAGCCGGGCCTTCCCGCGCCCAGCTCGACGCACCGGGAAAGGAGGCCTTCGGCACCTACCCGACGGAACGCGAGGAGCACGTCGAGAACCTGAGCCTGCGCAGCGAGGTGACCCTCCATGCCGGAGCCCATCAACTGAAAGGCGGCTTCCAGGGGCTCCGTTCCAGTTTCACCCTGGCCTACAAGCGGCCCTCCCTGGGCCTGTCCTACCTGGATCGTGCCGCCGGCGGCCCCGGCCCCACGGCGGGCGACCTGGACCAGATCCGCGCGGGCCTCCTGGCCCTGCACGGCACGGATTTCGGCTATGGCGCGGCCGACAGCCTGGCCACTCCGAGCCCGGTTTCGGGTCTGCTGCTGGACGACCGGGCCAGCTACCTGTACCAGCGCACGAGGTCCGACCTGGGCTCCTACGGGGACCCCCTGCGCCAGATCCTCCTGGGGCTCTATCTCCAGGATGACTGGCGCATCGGGGAGCGTCTCACCCTCAACCTCGGCCTGCGGCTGGATCGGGCGGAGGTGGAGGGAGAAGACGGACGGTCCCTGGTCCGGCTGACCCTGCTGAGCCCACGCCTCGGAGCCTCCCTGGATCCCGGAGCCGATGGGCGGAGCCGGATCTTCGTCTACGCCGGCCGGATCTACAGCCCGCCCACCCCCGGCGCCCTCGCCGCCGCAGGGGCCACCCGTGGAGGCCCTGCCCAGACCCGGGACGTCTGGATCCCCGCCCTGGGAGACTGGCGAACCTTCCAGGCCACCGGGATCCAGGGCGTGAAGAACGTCGCCATCGCCGACCTGCAGGCCCCCGAAACCTGGCTGTACCAGGCCGGGGCGGAGCGCATGTTCACCCTGCCCTGGATCGGCACCTGGGTGGCCGAGGCTGTGGCCACCTGGAAGCGCACCACGGACCTCGTGGACACCTACAACCCCGCCTACGGCTACCTCCCGGAACTGGATGCCCTGGCCAACGCCTCGGCGGGACGCAAAGTGATCGCCAACCTCCCGGGACTGCGCCGTACCTTCGGCGGTTTCGATCTGACGCTGCAC